>CAYYNB010000043.1:0-38731 GCA_964472565.1 uncultured Anaerolineaceae bacterium | reverse complement strand
ATTCGTGAATTGCCCCTACGAACCTCACCCTCTCGCCAACCAAGTTGCCGAGAGGGTGAGATGTCAGGTGAAGGTGGGATCAGCGTCGGGCGGGAACGGGGCGGCGCGTGGTACAGTACATCCCAGAAGGAGCGCAGACATGAAAATTCCAACGCGTGAGACGGTGCAAGCGCTGCTGGCCGAAGCAGAACAATTAAATCCTGGCCCCTGGGTGCCGCATTCGATCTATGTGGGGGAGGCGGCGCGGGCGATTGCGGCGCGGCATCCTGAGCTGGACGCGGAAACGGCCTATATTCTGGGGTATTTGCATGACATCGGGCGGCGGGAAGGCGTCACCGATATGCGGCATATCCTCGACGGGTACACCTATCTGCACGACATGGGCTACGAGGATGCAGCCCAAATCTGCATGACGCATTCCTTTGCCATTCAGGAGCTAGGGGCGGCGGCGGGGCAGTGGGACTGTACGGCGGACGAACTGCGGTTTATCGCGGATTATCTGGGCCGCGTGCGTTATACCGACTATGACCGCCTGATCCAGCTTTGCGATGCGCTGGCGCTGCCGTCGGGGTTCTGCGTGATTGAAAAACGGTTCGTGGATGTTACCATGCGGCGGGGCTTCAACGACTATACGATTCCGCGGTGGAAGGGGTGTCTGGACATCCAGCGGCACTTCGAGGCGATCATCGGGTGTTCGGTGTATGCGGTGCTGCCGGGGGTGGTGGAAAATACGTTTGGGGAACAGGGCAATGGTATTTAACTTTTACAAGCGACAATCGTTTGGGATGACACTCCGGTAAGCAGTGCAATGAGAAACAAAGTGGGCGCAGCAAGCCAGCGCCCCTATATACTGAATCGAATTGTGGTTCAAGACACGTCAAAAAGAGCGATTCTCGGTTGAAAAATGACTTGGGCGGGACAGTCTTATGCTGCTGCCTGTTTTTCTAAA
This sequence comes from uncultured Anaerolineaceae bacterium, assembly GCA_964472565.1. Classification (GTDB taxonomy): domain Bacteria; phylum Chloroflexota; class Anaerolineae; order Aggregatilineales; family Aggregatilineaceae; genus DATAMF01. The sequence goes on along the minus strand of CAYYNB010000043.1, from coordinate 37,782 downwards.
TCGTCACTCTTCGTTTAATGACCAGATACGAATATCATCAAATTGAATTGTTTGCATTTTGCCAACGGTAAGACTAAATTTCTTTTCTTGACAATAAATAGACTGAAAATCAGATAACCAATGCCCGTTTATGGATGCTCGCAATATCTGCTTTCGAATCTCGAAATGCACCGTGTACCAGGATGTAGAGTTTATAGTCATAGGTGTGACTGAGGCCTCAGCGCCAGCAGCGGGATCGTAGTATGATACATAATCATTCAGGTTATCTAGATTTAGGAGGTATTCGTGTTCTTTTTCTTGTGAACATAGGCGAATATGAACATAGTCAGCATCAATAAACTTTATTTTCAATTCGACAGCATAATCATGCCAATTCAACGCATCTGCATAGTAGGTAACGGCCTCGTCTGCATCACCGGACCGACCTTCATAAACTGAATTATTCTTACTATCTTGGAGTATCTGCCAATGCCCTTGCTCCGGCATCCAATTTCCCAAAACGCTATTCTCGAAATCTGCCTCATAGAGAATAAACTCTTGTGGGATTGTTGTCGGTGTCGCTGTTGTGGTAGCTGTCGGCTTTGGTGTGTTTGTTAGGCGCGGAGTGCGCGTTAGTGTAATTGTTGGTGTAGCCGTAGGTATAGGAGTTAGTGGTGTATTTGTTATAGCAGGTGGAAGTGCGGCGCTTTCTGTTGCTAAAACGGTGGTTCCAGGTTTAGTTGACTGTTGCTCTTCATCCTCGTTTAGAAATGTAATCAACCAAATGGCCGCAAAAAGCAAGGCAACAATGGCAACACCAATAAAAACTATTCGCCCCTGTGGTACTTTTAATCCAGGTTTGGGTAAGCGGCGGATCGTGCGCTCAATTTCTAACAGAATACTCTCGTAGTTGTCGTCTTGAAACTTGATTGCATGCCAAGTTCCGCGCAAATGAACGGGCAAGGGGGTGTCATTTATTTGTATGGGCAGGATGACTTTGCCCTGTTGAGCCGCTTGGTCAACTTCCTGATACACATGATCCGAATCATTGGATGCTTCAGTAATGAGCACCACAACGAGATCGGCCCACTTCACACGTCTGCGCAATTCGGGCTTCCAATGTGTTCCTGCTGTGATACTATGCGTATCGAGAAATACATCGTGATCCAGCGCTCGCAAACGATTTGCTAATTCATCTGCTACTTCTGCGCCATCGGCACGTGCATAACTAATAAATATCTTCGTCATTGTATCTTCCTAGTTTCCGCTTAATACCCCACTCAGTATATTGCTCTGGTGTGATTGTCGCAACTTGAAAGCTTGCCTGTCGGAGCGGTATCTATCGGGTTGACTCTTGCTTCTCGCCGGGGGGCATGATATACTATGGTTACTAGTTGAGCGACCTTACCGGAAAGTGGGACCCCCCCACTTTTCGTCGTATATGGTCTAGTTTCAGACGCCCGCCGTGGGCAGAACAGAAAGAGATGAAAAGCGACTTCACCCTGGCTTTTAACGAAATTGTTGAATCGCGCGCCCTGCCGAAGGAAGTAGTGCTCGAAGCACTATCCCAAGCACTGGTATCGGCTTACCGGCGCGATGAGAATGTTTCCTCCAACCAGCGGGTCGAAGCCCGAATTGATCCCACTGGGCGGGCGGAGATTTTGCTCGAAAAAGAAGTAACCGATGATGTGGTCAACGAGCAGACCGAAGTCAATATTCTGGTGGCGCAAGAACGGTACCCGGATGCAAATATGGGCGACCTGGTGATGATGCCGGTCAAAACGGGGAATAATTTTGGACGGATTGCGGCACAGACGGCAAAACAAGTAATTTTACAGCGCATCCGCGAGGCCGAACGCGAATCGCTCTACGGTGAGTTTGTCGAACGCGAAGGCGATCTCTTGACCGGGACGGTGCAAAGTGTCACGGCGGGCGCGATCACGTTGAGCCTGGGCCGGGCGGAAGCGGTGATGCCGCGCGCCCAGCAGATTCCCAGCGAACGGTATCGCCCGCATGACAAGGTGCGCGTTTTTGTGGTCGAAGTGAAGAAAAACAGCCGGGGGCCGCAGATTGTGGTGAGCCGTGCTCATAAAAATATGCTGCGCCGCCTGCTGGAATATGAAGTGCCCGAAATTTATAACGGGCAGGTGGAGATCAAAAATATTGCGCGCGAAGCCGGACACCGCTCCAAAGTGGCGGTGGCGGCGCTGCAAGAAGGCGTCGATCCGGTGGGCGCGTGCGTCGGGATGCGCGGGATTCGCATCCAGAACATTGTCAAGGAACTGAGCGACGAAAAGATCGATGTGATCGAGTGGAGCGCGGATCCGGCAGTGTTCATTGGCAAGGCACTCAGCCCGGCCCGCGTCAGCGATATGCTGCTGGAAGAGGACCTGGACGCCGGACGCACCGCGACGGTGGTTGTGCCCGACGATCAGCTTTCACTGGCGATTGGGCGCGAGGGTCAGAATGCGCGGTTGGCCGCCAAACTGACCGGATGGCGGATCGATATTAAGAGCGTCTCGGAAGCGGCGCTCGAAGCGTGGGACTTGATCAACAAGCCGCCGCTGAGCCTGATGCAGGCCGAACTGCCGGATATGGTGGCGGAAGCGGGCCGGATTATCGAGAAGAAACGCGGCAACCGCCCGATCCAGCCGGAAGAATTCAAACTGCTGACGGACTTCGTGAAGATGGCCGAACGGCGGCTGCTGGCAGACCGTGAAGGAAGCCGCTCGGAACGGCGGTCGGCCATGGAGCGGGTTCGCAAACTGATTCCGGATCATGCGTTCCAGATGATGATTGATGAACTCGAACTGGATAATGACATCAATCAGGCGCTGACGCGGATCGAAAATGTGGGCGAACTGATGGTGCGCATGTTGAGCGACGAAGACGGACTGCGCGCGATTTTGGAGCAGGGCGGCGCGAAAGACGACGCGATGGAAGCGATCCGGTATGCGCTGGACGATCTGGTTATTCTGCGTCCCGAAGAACCGGCCCCGGCGCGTGTCTCTGAAGCTGAAGTCAAACCCGAACCGCAGGTTGAGGTTCAACCTGAACCTGTCGTCGAACTGCCGGCAGCCGTCGAAGCGCCGGAGATCAATGAAGAGGAAGAGGCACTGCCGGCCTTTATCGAGCCGGAGCCGGTGCACCAGGCCCGCCCGAAAGCGCCCGAAGTAGGCCGCCGGGTGGTGGAACCCGAACCGGCAGTCGAGAACGAGGCGGAGCAGGAAGAAGCGCGCCGCCGGAAAGCCGCCAAGAAGGGGCGTCCGGATTGGGAAGAAGAAAAGCCTGAACCTGTTGCTGAAGAACCCGAAGTGGAAGACCGCGACAAGCGTAAGTCGCAGAAAAAGAAAAAGCGCGAACTGGTCTTTGACGAAGATCGCGGTCAGGTGGTTGCCAAACGCAAGCGTAAAGGTGGCCGCGCCCGCGAGGATTGGGAAGATTATCTCGGCTGATCCATGGGAAAAGCGAAGACTGAGCGGCGACGGCACACGCCCCAACGGACGTGTGTCGTCTGCCGTACGACATCAGATAAACGAACTCTCACTCGTCTGGTTCGAACACCTGAATCCGGGGTCAAAGTGGACCCCACTGGTAAGGAAAAAGGGCGAGGAGCCTACTTGTGCGATCAAGCGGTGTGCTGGGATCGCGCGTTGGAAAGCGATGTGCTGAGTAAGGCTTTGCGCACGACGCTGACGGAGGAAGACCGGGACCGAATCCGGGCCGCCCGACCAGCCGAGTAATGCAAGCGGCTCGATACTCGAAACGAAATCAACAAGCTATTATTCCGTCCGCAGTTTAGTACGCAATTGAAGAAAGGAGGCAGGCGGTTTGGCGGGGATCATCGGGGGTGATCGTCCAAACTGCTTATCCTATGCCTAAAGAAAGACAAGTTATCGAAGTACCCGAATTCCTGACTGTGCGTGAGCTGGCGAACCTGACAGGGGCCAGCCCGATTGAAGTCATGAAGGAATTGATCAGCAATGGCATTATGGCGTCGATCAACCAACAGATTGATTTTGATACGGCTGCCATTGTGTTGGATGGACTGGGGTATGAGGCCCGCGCGCTGCATGCGCCGGAACCCGAAAAGCCCAGTGTGGAAGATTTGCCGCAGTGGCGGCGCTGGCTGGCCGAGGAAGACCCGTCTAACCTGAAGCCGCGCCCGCCCGTTGTGACGATTCTGGGCCACGTGGATCATGGGAAAACATCCCTGCTCGACGTGATTCGTAAGTCGCACGTGCAGGAAAGCGAAGCCGGTGGGATTACGCAGCATATCGGCGCGTATCAGGTGAAGTTCGAAGACCGGCTGATCACGTTTCTGGATACGCCCGGTCACGAGGCGTTTACGGCGATGCGGTCACGCGGGGCGCAGGGAGCCGATATTGCGGTGCTGGTGGTGGCGGCGGACGACGGCGTGATGCCGACGACACGTGAAGCACTGGCGCACGCCCGCGCGGCGAATGTGCCGATTGTGGTGGCGCTGAACAAGATCGATAAGTCGAACGCGAACCCTGATTTTGTAAAGCAGCAGTTGGCGGAACTCGATCTGAAGTCGGACGAATGGGGCGGCGATACGCTGGTGGTTCCGGTCAGCGCACGGATGCAAAGCGGCATTGATGATTTGCTGCAAGCGATTCTGTTAACCGCCGACGAAATGAATATTCAGGCCAACCCCGCGCACAGCGCGGCTGGCACGGTGTTGGAAGGCCGCATGGAAAGCGGGCGTGGTCCGGTGGCGACGCTGCTGGTCCAAAATGGCACGCTGCGCCCCGGCGATATTGTGATCGCGGGGATGGCGCAGGGGCGGATCAAAGGCATGTTCGACCAGTACGGCAAGCCGATGCGTGAAGCACCGCCTTCGACGCCTGTATCCGTGATGGGCTTGAGCGAACCGCCGCATGCCGGGCAGGTTTTTGAAGTGGTTAAAGATGTCAAAACGGCCCGGACGATGGTCGAAGACCGGCGTTCGGATGCGGCAGAAGAAGCCGGACAACTGCGCAAAGCGCCGACGCTGGAAGACATTTTCAAGCGGTTCCAGGCGGGCGAAACCAAAGAACTGCTGCTGATCATCAAGGTCGATGTGGATGGGTCGCTGGAACCCGTTGTGAACTCGGTGCAAAACCTGACCAAAGGTGATCTCAAGGTGCGCGTGCTGCATGCGGACGTCGGCGAGATCACAGAAAATGATGTGAATCTGGCGAACGCATCGAGCGCGGTGATCATCGGGTTCAACGTTCAAGCTGACTCCGCCGCGGAACGGATCGCGGAATCGAACGGTATCGATATTCGCACTTACCGCGTGATCTACGAACTGATCGAAAACGTGGAACTGGCGCTGCACGGTCTGCTGGAACCGGAATACGAAAACAAGGTCGTCGGCGTGGCCGAAGTGCGCCGCGTCATTCGCGTACCGAAGATCGGCAATATCGCGGGGTCGTACATTCTGCAAGGAACGGCACGGCGTAACGCGAAGGCGCGGGTGGTTCGGAATGGGCGCGTGCTGGTCGAAGGCTCGAACGTGAGCAGCCTGAAACGCTTCGAGGAAGATGTGCGCGAAGTGCGTACGGATTTCGAGTGCGGAATCACGCTGAGCAACTTCAACGATTTTGTTGTGGGTGATCGGATCGAGTTTTATGTCCGTGAGCGGGTGAACTAAATAACCTGGAGAAATTCACCCCCTGGGGCAATTCGTGAATTGCCCCTACAGAACGGTTTATCGCGGGGCGGGTTTCCATACCCGCCTTTTTAGTCGGTGGAAGGGAAGCAAGCGTGCGTATCCTGATCGCGGGGGTTGCGGAATGGTTAGGGCGGCAGGTCGCGGAACGGCTGCTCAATACGCCGGGCGTGGACACCGTGATCGGGCTGGACGCGCGCGCCTGTACGCCGCCTGTCGCGGGGCTGCGTTTTGTGCGGGTGGCATGGGATCGGCCCGAGTGGACCGCGCTGCTGCGGAATATCGACGCGGCGCTGTATCTGCCCGGCCTGGTGGACTGGCGACGGAAGATGCCCGATCCGGTGGCGGCAGTCAAGTCGTTCACGCGGGCGGTGATCGCGGCGGGTGTTCCGAAGCTGATCATCCCGAACAGCGCGCTGGTGTATGGCCTCTCAAAGGCGGACCGGCTGACGGAGGATGCTCCGCTGCGGGGGTATCAGGCGGGGGAGTATGCGCGGCGGCGGGCGTTCGTGGCGGATTATCTGGACGGCGTGGCGCGGCGGTTTCCGGCGCTGGCGATCACCGAAATCCGTGCGGCGTGGGTGAGCGGCCCGCATTACCCGGCGCTGGATCAGTTTATTCAGCACACGCCGGTATTGGTGTGTGAGTGGGAAGGCAAAACACTGCAAGTCACGCACGAGATGGACCTGGTTGAGACGCTGGTTTTGGCCGCGCGGCAGGAGATGGCGGGCGTGTATAATCTAAGTAGCGGCATGGGCCAACCCTGGCGGGAGGTGGCCGCGCAGTTCGGGCAAGATCGCCCGTGTATCAGTTGGGCAGGGTTGATGGTGCGGGTGTGGCGGCGCTGGCATTTGTTTCGTCCGGGGGCGCTGCCGCCCGATGTGGTGCGGGCGTTGTATCGCAGCCCGGCGCTGGATACCCAAAAGCTGCAAAGGAAGGTGGAAGGATGACGATTAAACAGGAACGCGCGGCGCATTTGATCCATAACATCATCAGCATGCTGTTGATGAACGAGGTCACTGATCCGGCGCTGTCATCCGTGACCGTGACGGAAGTCCGCGTGGATCGTGAGATTGAATACGCGGAAATTTTCGTACATTCGATGGAAGACAAAAAAGAAGTGATGGACGGGTTGGCGCGGGCAGCGGGTTTTTTGCGGCGCGAACTGGCGGCGCGGACCCGGTTCCGCAAGACGCCGTATCTGCATTTTCACTGGGATGTGGCGATGGAGCAGGGTGAACGGATTGATAATCTGCTGGACGCGTTGAAGCGAGAACCGCAGCCAGCGCTTAACGAGGAGCCGGACGACGACGATGAGGCTTGATTGGGAGCAGGCGGGCGAACTGGTTGCGGGGGCGCACACGATCACCATCCTGACGCATGTCAACCCCGACGGCGACGCGATAGGATCAATGTTAGGGCTGGCGCATGGCCTGCGCCGCATCGGTAAAACCATTACGGCTGTGGTCGATGGCGGCGTGCCGCATGATCTGCAATTTTTGCCGGGGGCGGGAGCCGTTCGCCCGCTCCTGGATGGGACCGTGTCTGATTTGATCATTGCGGTGGACTGCGGCGACGAGAGCCGGATGGGGCAGGTGGGACAGGCGGCGCTCCAAACGGGCGCACCGCTGATCAACCTGGATCATCACCGCACGAATACGTTGTTCGGGCAGGCGAATCTGGTCGATATTCAGACGGTAGCCGCGTCGGAAGGCGTGCTGGATTGGATGGATCGGATGGGCGTGGCGCTGGAGGCTGACAGCGCGCTGTGTCTGCTGACCGGGCTGGTGACGGATACGCTGTGTTTCCGGACGGATAATGTCACGGCTGACACCTTGGGCAAGGCGCAGCGCCTGATGGACGCGGGCGGGTCGCTGTCGGAGGTTGTGCAGCGCACGGTGAATCGCAAATCGTACACCGACCTGCAATTATGGACGAAAGTGCTGCCGACGGTCCAACTGGAAGAACACGTCATCTGGGCGGTGATTACGCAGGACATGTATCGCAGCGTTGGCATGACGGAGGCGGACGACGGCGGGCTGGTGAGTATGCTGGTCCAGGTGGAAGACGCATATATTGCGGCGGTGTTCAAAGAAAAGCCGGATGGCAACATCGAACTGGGCTTTCGCGCCGTGCCGGGATTCGATACGGCGAATGTGGCGGTGGAGCTGGGCGGCGGCGGGCATAAACTGGCGTCTGGGGCGACGGTGCGCGGGGAAGCCATGCATATCCTGGTGCCGCGCGTGATCGAGATGTTGAGGGCCGAGATCCGGCAGGGTGCGCCGGTGGTGAATTGATGGGCGTATTTGGGCTGCTCAACATTCATAAGCCGAAGGGACCGACCAGCCATGATCTGGTGGCAGCGGTGCGGCGCGGCACGCATGTGAAAAAGGTGGGGCACGCCGGGACGCTCGATCCGATGGCGGCGGGCGTGCTCGTGCTGGGCCTCGGTCCGGCCACGCGATTGAGCGAATATGTGATGGAATCGCGCAAGACGTACCGGGCGCGGGCGCGGCTGGGGATCGAAACGGATACCTACGACGCGGAAGGGCAGATCGTAGCGGAAAATCCGGCCCCGGTGGAGCGATCACGGGTGGATGAGGTTTTGGCGGCGTTTCGCGGCGAGATTGAGCAGGTGCCGCCGATGTACAGCGCGATCAAACAGGGCGGGCGCAAACTGTACGAGATCGCGCGGGCAGGCGGCGAAGTCGAACGCGCCGCGCGTCCGGTGACGATCTACCGCCTTGATCTGACCGCCTGGGAACCGCCCGATTTTGAGATCGAGGTGGCGTGTTCGCCGGGGACGTATATCCGCAGCCTGGCGTTTGACGTGGGGCGCGCGGTGGGTGTGGGGGCGCATCTGGTCGCGCTGGAACGGACAGCCAGCGGCCCGTTTACGCGCGAAAATGCGGTGGATTGGGAAACGCTCAAAAGCGCAATGCAGGACGGGACGTGGCAGCATTATCTGCTGCCGCCCGACATGGCGTTGTATCAGGCGGCAGAAGTCCGGTTGAGCGTGGTCGATGCGCTGCGCGTCCGGCAGGGCATGGCGATCCAGTTAGCCGAAATACCCGGCGAGATCGCGCGGGCGTATGATCCGGCGGGCCAACTGCTGGCCGTGCTCCAGCGGCGCGGTGAGGTCTGGAAGCCGGAAAAAGTTTTCCTCGCGGAATAAGGTTCAAACTGCGATAATCCCCTCTGGTGAAGCATTGCGCATTCGCTCGATCCCTGTAGAATCGGTGCGGTTTGAAGGAGAACTATGCAACACGTCTACCAATTGGCTGAGGCCCAACCCGCTGCCCCCACCATTGTCGCGGTGGGGATGTTTGATGGTGTTCACCGGGGACACCAGTTTTTGCTGCGGCGGCTGGTTCAGGCCGCGCACGAGCAAGACTGCATCCCCGCTGTGCTGACATTTTTCCCGCATCCTGACGTGGTGCTGGGGCGGGCGACAGGGCGCTATTACCTGACCACACCCGACCAACGCGCGGCGCTGCTGGGGGAACTGGGCGTCGAACTGGTGGTCACGCACCCCTTTAACGACGCAGTGCGGCAGGTGCGGGCGGCGGATTTTGTGGATCAGCTTGTCAACCATCTGCGGCTGCGATCCGTGTGGGTCGGGCCGGATTTTGCGCTGGGGTATAAGCGCGAGGGGAATGTGGAATTTTTGCGGGCGCAAGGGCGCTTTGATGTTGAGGTAGTGGAACCGGTGACAAACGATAACAACGGCAAAATGATCAGCAGCAGTGGAATCCGGGCGGCGCTGAACGCGGGGCGCGTGGAACAGGCGGCGGAATGGCTGGGACGCCCCTACCAACTGGCGGGCGAAGTGGTGCATGGCGAGGGGCGCGGACGGACGATTGGCTTTCCGACGGCGAATGTCGATGTGTGGGTCGAACAGGTGCTGCCGGAAAATGGCATTTATGCTGGCTGGGCGTATCTCGATGGCGAGACGTTTATGTCTGTTGCCAATGTTGGCCTTCGTCCGACGTTTGGCGGTAAGGATGTGCGCGTTGAGGCGCATCTGCTGGATTTTGACCGCGATATTTATGGCCGTGTGCTGGCCTTTGACTTTGTGGCGCGCCTGCGTCCTGAGCTGAAATATGACAGCGTCGAGGAATTGGTGGCTCAGATTCACCGTGATGTCGAGCGGGGGCGGGCGCTGCTGAGCGGCAAAATCCTGGGCAATTCGTGAACGAAAGGGATCAGCATGTTATTCGGCGTATATGTTCCGATCTTTGGCCCGTACAGTGATGTGCGGACACTCGCCGCGCTGGCGCAGGATGCCGAACGCGCGGGCTGGGATGGGTTTTTCATCTGGGATCATATCGTGGGGCGCGACCAGGCCATTGATGCGTGTGATCCCTGGGTGGCGCTGGCGGCGATTGCCATGCAGACCGAACGCGTGAAGATCGGCGCACTCGTCACGCCGATTCCCCGGCGGCGGCCCTGGAAGCTGGCGCGGGAAACCGTCTCGCTGGACCGTCTCAGCAATGGGCGGATGATTTTCAGCGTCGGACTGGGCAGCGGGCGCGCGGATGAATGGGATCATTTTGCCGAAGAGACGGATCCCAAAGCGCGCGGGGCGATGCTGGACGAGGGACTCGACGTGCTGAACGGCCTGTGGAGCGGCGAAGCGTTCAGCTACGAGGGGCAGTATTATCACGTCAAGGATGCGGTTTTCCAGCCGTGCGCGATCCAACAGCCGCGGATTCCGGTATGGGTGGCGGGCTATTGGCCGCATACCAAGCCGATGAAACGCGCGGCCCGGTGGGATGGCGCATTTCCGCTGTTTTCGGCGGGCGGTGTCGGGACGCTGGACGAATTTACGGCTGCCGCGACTTATGTTACAGAAATTCGCCAGCAGACAGGCGCAGCCGGAGCGTATGATATTGTATACCGGGGCATTCGCGGCGCGGCGGAGACGAAGAACGAATGGGCAGCGCGGGCGGCTCAATTTGAGGCGGCGGGCGCGACGTGGTGGCTGGAACACATGATGCCGCAGATGTTCGGCGGGGATTGGGGCCGCTGGCCGCTGGAAGCCATGCGCGAGCGGATCGTACAGGGGCCGCCGAAACCAGCAAAATAAGTTAATCCCTCCGTTGTCAGTGGAGGGATTTTTTTTGATCAGTCGCGGGAGAGCCGGTAGCCCAGACGGCGCAGCAGCGTTTCATCTTTACGCCAGTTCTTCAGGACCTTGACCCACAGTTCGAGATAGACCTTCGTGCCTAGAAAATTTTCCAGTTCGACGCGCGCCTGCTGGCTGATCGTTTTGAGCATTTTGCCGCCCTTGCCGATCACAATGCCTTTGTGGGAGTCGCGCTCGACATAGACCGTCACGCCGATATAGGTCAGTTCGGCGCTGCGCTCTTTGAATTCCTCGGTGACGGTCACGACGCCGTGCGGCACTTCTTCTTCCAGGTTGAGCAGCACTTTTTCGCGCACAATTTCCGCCGCAATGTCGCGCACGGCGGTATCGGAAAGCTGATCTTCGGGATAATAACGCGGGCCTTCGGGCAGCCGGGCGATAATCCGCTCCATCACATCGTTTACGCCCTGGCCGAGTTTGGCGGACGTGGTGACCATCTCCGCGCCGGGCAGCAGGGTGTGGAATGTTTCGCGGTTGGCGGACAGCACTTCCTCATTGGCGAGATCGGTTTTGTTGAGCACCATCAGCGTGACGTTTCCGGCCTGCTGGATGAGATCGATAATGCGGCGATCTTCGTCGTGGGGCGGGGCGCTGACATCGACCAGAAAGAGGATCAGGTCCGCGTCGCGCAGCGCATCCACCGCGACACCCACCATAAACTCGCCCAGCTTGGTACGCGCTTCATGGATGCCGGGGGTGTCCACAAAAATGATCTGCACATCGTCGCGCGTATAAATCCCCAACTGGCGGATGCGGGTTGTCTGCGGCTTGGGGCTGACAATGGCGATCTTCTCGCCTAAGATGGCATTCATCAGGGTTGATTTGCCCACATTGGGACGGCCAACGACGGCGACAAAGCCGCTTTTATGACCGGCGGGAACAGGCTGTGCTTCGAGTTCGTCTGTCATGTTATACACTCAACTTAAACGGATTAAAGTCCGTATGGCGGTCGTAATAATCCTCGTGTTCGGCGGCTTTGAGCAGATTCACGACCCGGTAGGTGAGGGGTGTGAGGAGGGCTTCAAAGCTCACTTTGAGGATGTAATTGGTGACGATCAGCGAGAGCAGCAAGCTGGGCGCAAAGACGCCGAGCGCGGTTGCAATCAGCGTAAACACGGTGGTATCCACGGCCTGCCCGACGAGGGTGCTGCCGATGGTGCGCGACCACAACCAGCGGCCATCCGTGAGCACCTTGAGGCGGGCCAGCACGTAGCTGTTGGAGAACTCGCCCAGGAAGTAGGCGACCATGCTGGCGACGATCAAACCGCTGATGCTGCCGAGAATGGCATCGTAGGCTTCCTGCCCGGCGTAACCCTGCCATTCGGATTCGCCGGGGAGCACGGCAGCCACCCAGACGAAAAAGGCCAACAGTACATTCGCGCCGAATCCGGCCCAGATCACACGCCGGGAGCGCTTGTAGCCGTAGACTTCGGTTAACACGTCGCCGAAGATGTAGCTGATCGGAAAAACGAGCGTTCCAGCGTCGAAGGCGAGCGCAATCGGGCCGAGGCTCATCTTCAGGTCGATAATCTTCGCGCTGCTTAACAGGTTGCTGATGAGCAGGACCGTGACAAACAGCGCCATGATGAGATCATAGTAATGATAGGTTTTGTTGTTTTGCATGCGCGGAATTGTAGCACACAAGCCCCGCCGGATGTAGGGGAGAATTGGCGGTTAGTCTTTAGACAGGTAGATCATCACGATCAACTGGCCGAGCCACAGCATATCGCCGTGTTTGAGGGGGGCGGGTTGGCGCGGCGGCAGGCGTTTTTCATTGATCCAGGTGCCGTTGGCGCTGCCCAGGTCTTGAATCGTATAGCCTTGTTCGGTGTAGCGGATTTCGGCATGCTGGCGCGAGACGCCCATCGAATAGGCCCCATAGCGCGTCAAGTCGCCCGGCGTGGCGTGACCGCCGGGCGCGTTGCGACCCAGAATAACCGGGTCGCTCGATTTAAAAACCAGGGCTTCGCTGTAGTCGAGAATGTAAAGGACGATGTCCTTACTGCTGACGGACAGTATTTTTCCGTCGGGCAGTTTGCGGGCGACACTTTCGGCTAATTCCGAAGTCAGGTTCTGAAGGACAAGCGGACGCGTTGTGGGAGGGAGGGGGGTTCCACAACGCGTGCATCTTTGAAGGCTATCGCCGTTTTCAGTTCGACACTGGGGGCATATTTTAGTACGCTCAGTCACGTTCAGCATTCCGGCATAACCTTTAAGATAGTGCTTACTTGTGCTCAAGAATACGCCAGACTGGGCTGCCAGGAAATAGTACTTTGCGGATATAATGAACTTTATTTAACCGTTTGCCGGAGGTACTTTATGACTACTGCACGACCCTACCACGATGACCAGGAACTCATTCTGGCGCTGGTGAAACAGCGTCCTCCCGCTCGTATCACGGACTTTCCAAGTGTCATCGATCTGCAAGAAATGCTGGGTGTCGCTGCGATCCAGGAACACACCTGCCTGTGGGAGGATGAGCACGGGACGCTGCTGGGCTATGCGCTGCTGGATGACGGAAGTCTGGCCTATGAGGGCGCGCCTGAGCTCGAAGGGGAGATGTTAGCGTGGGCGGAAGCAGACGCCCGGCGGGCCGGGTGGCCGTCGCTCGATCTGAGCTGCCGGGAAGATGATCTCAGCCGCCTGGCGGCGCTGGAAGCACTCGGATTCACCCGGCTGGATGAGGGTGGGGTGTTCATGAGCCGGTCCTTGCTCGATCCGCTTCCGGCTCCCGTGCTGCCGCCGGGATTCACGATCCGGCCTATCGCAGGCGAAGAAGAAGTCGAGGCCCATGTCACGCTGCACCGCGCGGCGTGGGGTACCGAAAATATGACGGTGGAATACCGCCTGTCGATGATGCGCACGCCAACCTATGACCGTGAACTCGATCTGGTGGCGGTTGCGCCGGATGGCCGGCTGGCGGCGTACTGCATGTGTTATATCAGCCCGGAAGAGAATGAACTGAGCGGGTGTCACGATGGTTATACCGATCCGATAGCGACCCATCCCGACTATCAGCGGCAGGGGTTGGCGAAAGCGCTGATGCTGGCCGGAATGGAACTGCTCCGGGCGCGTGGGATGGACACCGCGCGGCTGGGCACCGGACGGGATAATGTGGCAATGCAGCGGACGGCGGCAGCGGTTGGGTTTCGCGTGGTGTCGTCTACGGTGGTGCTGTCGAAGGCGTTGGCATCATAACATTTCGGATTCGTAGCGTTCCATGTCGCGCAGATACCCTAATTCTGCTAAACGAGTGACGGCATACGCCAGGGGTACCTGGAACAGCAGGGCAACGTTGTTCGGGGTCCGCTGGCGTTCATTGATTCCGGCCAGCAGCGCGGTGGGGAGCAGCAGCGCGGCAGCGAAGACATCCACTTCGTACTCTGAGAGCGGCTTATCTCCGAGCAGCTTGTGGCACATTTCCCAGCGGCTTTCTGCCACGAGGCGCGCAATGGCCCGCGCGATGTCCATCCGGCCCTCCGGTGACTGCGGCAGGGCGGTGGGATAATCGGACGGCGGGTCATAGGGCAGCGTCCACAGGTCGAGCGGCGGGCTGGTGAGTAATTCTTCCACCGGGACGGGCAGCCGCTGCAACTGGGCTAAACGCAGCAGTTCGCCCGACAGATGTTCAATCCGCGCGCGGCGGATCACGTTTTTCATGCCGCGTGAAAGTTTGGAAAGCGGACTGCCAAGCACCGCAGCCCGTGAAAGCGGCGTATTATCATCAATCATCGTTCATTGTCCACACACTGTTTATAGATGCAGCATAACACAGCTTGGCTCAAGACGAAAGAGGACAGACTTCCTGTTGAACCCCTCATAATTAGGTGACTGGACTCCCCGTGCATCCTGTAAAATGGGTTATAAGTAGAGAGGCAGCAGAGTGAGCGTCAGGTAGCGGTCATCTGCTGGGAACCAAACGGGTTTACAATGCGTCTAAATAAGCATCTGAAATACACGCAGCCAGCGGGAGGCGTGCGATGAAGAATACCTATCTCGAACTCACCTTACAAGATTGGCTGTACTTCGGGCAGCAGACCGGGCGGATTCTGGAACTGGAAACCGTCGTTCTGGCGTACCTGATGGATGAGCGTGAAGCGGCGGCCTGGGTTGCCGATATTGTGATGGGCCGCACCTCAGAGACGGATGCCCTGGTGTTCATGAAGCGCGCCGTTGAATTTTATGATCGCTACCACCAATAGAGTGTAAGTGGGTGCCCCGGTGCGGTACCGGGGCATTTTTCGATTTACCCCATCCCCCTTTACCCCTTCCCTG
This sequence comes from uncultured Anaerolineaceae bacterium, assembly GCA_964472565.1. Taxonomy (GTDB): domain Bacteria; phylum Chloroflexota; class Anaerolineae; order Aggregatilineales; family Aggregatilineaceae; genus DATAMF01. The sequence continues at coordinate 22,702 of CAYYNB010000043.1, read as the reverse complement.
AGGGAAGGGGAGTCAAACCGGATGAATAGGATAATTGTTCTCTTGGGATGGCCTAATCTTCGCGCACAGGCAGCGTGGTTGGGTCGCCTTCTACCGTCTGCGTAAAATCACCAAACACCCACGCGCTGGTGCCGTCGGCGGGCAGCGTAATGTAGTACCAATCCCCGGCAGTATTGACGCTCTGGACGAACAAAAACTGGCCGTTGCTGACCGGCTGGCCCGCGACCTGCGCCCCGGTGGAGGGTCCATTGCGCAGATTGAGCGTGGCCGATGTGACGCTGACCACCACCGGCAGCACCGTTTCCACTTCGACGATTTCGGCGGTTTCCGTGCGCTGCCAATCGGTATGGCGTTCGCTGACATCGGTGGTATCGGTCAGCTTGACGAGCCGCCCGGTTTTGAGTTCCTGGCGGAAAATATCCCACAGCTCCGCGCCGGGGGTGGGGTTGGTGTTGCGCAGATAGATGATCTGCGTCTGGTCGGCGCTCCACAGCGGCTCACGTTCGCCAATTTCCGGCGTGTAGGTGATATTTTTCTCCTGGCCGGGTTCGCAGGCCGTGTTGTTATAGATGCAGTCGGTGGGCATCACAAACACATCGGCCAGATCGCTGCTGGCATTCCGCTCGGACGTGTAGGCGATCCATTTGCCATCGGGACTCCAGTTGGGCGTCAAACCGACGGCCACCAGAATCTCGCTGGTGGGATCGTTGACATCGAGCGCGCGAATATCCCAACGGGCCTGGGCCGCGTCATAGCGGTTGTAGAGGACATACTGCCCGGTAGGATCGAAGGTGGCGCGGCCTGCGTTGCTGTCGAAATCGGTCAACTGGGTCAGTTCCTGGCGATCAATGTCGAGCAGGAACAGGTTGTAAATAAACGAGGTGCCCCGGTTGGAATAGAGCACCAACTCTTCGCCGTTGGGACTCCAGCCGCCGACGTAATCCTGCGAGGTGCCATCCGTTTCGAGCAGCACCTCATCCGACTGCGACTCGACATCATACAGATGGATGATCGCGGTGCGGTTGGCGCTGCGCCAATCGGTGGGATCACTGCCGCCGCAAATTTCGGTATACACAACCTGGGTGTTGTCAGGACTCCACTTGCCGTCGCGCAGCCAGCACCCGGCTTGTTCAGTTTGCGCCACATACACCTTTTCGGTGCCGTCGGCATTCATGGAATACAACCCGGTTTCATCTCCCACCAGGATCAGGCCGGGCGGGGCAGGGAGCGGGTTGTCATCACCCTGGGCCAAAGCAGGCAGCACACCGCCTAACAGCACCACAACAAGCAGCAGTCGTTTCAGGATCATACCGTTAACTCCTTGATGAATGAATTTCGCCCCCTATCAATTTATCTCGCGTCTGGGGCCGGATGTCAAATAAATTATCCGCTGCGGATCCGTTCGCCGGACACAATATGCCAGTGCAGATGTTTATTCTCCTGGTAATCGCCCAGATTGGTCATCACCCGGCACGCGCCCCGTTCGGCCACGACCTGGGCCGCGATCCGCCGGATGACGAGCAGCAGTTCGAGCAGCGTTTCCTCATCAACGGTCAGCAGCGAGTCGGTGTGCTGCTTGGGGATGACGACAATATGCCATTCATAAAACGGGCGGGTGTGATAGTAAGCCAGCACCCGGTCATTTTCGAAGATTTTTGCAACCGGGGTGTGCCCGCTAAGCACTTCATCGCAATAAAAATCCTGTGACATAAGCCCTCCTGAACGTGATCAACGCAGATGATCATAACCGCTTTTCTTTTTTGAGCCAGCTATGGCAGAATTAAGAGAAAAGACTTGTTCATCAAAGGAAAGGTTTGCTGTGGCCGCGCGCGAAAAACTTACTCCGAATGAAAAGATAGCCGCCTACACGATTGGCGGCGGCATCACCCTGGGGATGCTGGCTCTGCTGTTCAAGGCGTTTGGTAATGTAGACGACTCCGCGACAACGAGCGTTCTCGTGATCGGGCTGGCGTTTATCGCCCTGGGCGTGGGCTTCTGGCTGTATGTCGTGAAACCCTGGACGCACTTTGATGATCTGCAAACGCCGCATTATACGGGCGGACACGGAGCCGCCCAGCCCGAAGCGGCGGTTGAGATTCCGCCTTATGAGACGGCGGCTGATATTCGGCTGGGTGGTGCGATCCCGGCGGGGCGTGAACAGGCTGCCCCGGTGCAGCCTCCGGCGTATGTGCCGCCGCCTGTCGAATATGAAGTCGAAACGGCTCCCGCTGTTCCGGCGACAGAAGCTCATACCCCGGATGATCTGACCTTGATCGAAGGCATTGGTGATAAGACGGCCCAGGCGTTAGCCGCAGCGGGGATCACGACTTTTGCGCAGGTCGCCGACTCTACGCCGGAAGATTTGATCGCGGCGGCGCAGGCGCACGGCGCACGAGCCAGCAAAGCCGATACCTGGCCCGCGCAGGCCAAGCGGATTATGTTTGGGGATCTGAGCGCGGTGAGCGACGCGCAAAAACGGATCGTGCGCGGCGAACAGCATGATGATCTGACGCAGATCGAGGGCATCGGGCCGAAGTCGCAGAGCGTGTTATATGCGGCGGGGATCACGACCTTTGCGCAGCTTGCCAAAGCTGATCCGGAGCAGTTGCGCGGAATTTTGCAGGACGCCAAACTGAACCCCAAACTGCTCGCGCCGGAAACGTGGCCGGAGCAGTCGATTCTGATTATGAACGGCGATCTGAGCGGGTTGAAGGCGCTGCAAGAGCAATTGAAGCGCGGACGGCACGGCGGCGATTAAACGTTCGCTGCCTTTTCCCGACCAAACGATTTCGTAGGGGGGCAATTCATGAATTGCCCCTACAACGTTGCATAACCAATCGGGTTGGCGGTGAGGTTCCCGTTATTTAATGGCAAAAATAAATATACTGCCGCCCGCGATCAAAGGAGATCGCCGGGTCGCAGTTGGCTTGAATCCATTCCCAGATGAGGTCGGGCATCACCGCGTCGCGCCGCCCGCCGACCCGGTACCAGGGATCGCGGCGCGCCGGGTCCAATGGCGGGATACGCCTGCCGTCTTTCCACGCCCGGTCAATGATCAGCCGCGTCTGGTGGGTATCCAGATCGCGCACGACTTCTTCGAGCATGTCATCCGTCGTATAATCCGGCACGATCAGCGGATAAGCGTAGTGGTACTGCGTCGGGCTGTCGCGTTTGGACTGGAAATTGATCGAGGTGGTCGCGCCCCACACCCAAACCATATCGTCCGGCTCGGTGTTCGCTTTGACAAAATCGATGATCGGCTGTTCGGCCTCGCGCAGCGGCCCAGTGATGTCCCAATCGGCAGCTTCCAGGCGCAGGCGGGCTTTTTCAGCGGTGCGTGTCCCGTAGCCGATGAAGATGTAGCCGAGGGATGCCACAATCACCAGCGCCATCACCCCCCGGAAACGATGGTAGGCGGGTTTGGGCGAGGTTTTGAAATAGTCGTAGCCGTTCCACAGCGCATCCAACCCCAGGCCGATCAGCAGCGTCATGCCCATAATGGCCGCCACATAATAATGCTCGTAGCTGCGCACGGTCAGGTTGGTCAGTAACACATCCGCCGGGAACGCCAGCAGCGCCCAGATGCCGATAGTGGCGCGGGCGCGGAGGGTTGGCTCGTCGCTGGTGCGAACCTGAATCTGCCGGATGATTGCCAGAATAGCGCCGATTCCGGCGAAGGGCAGAATCGGCCCCATCACGCCCTTAAAGGCGGACTTAGTGAGCGTTTCGCGCACGGAATCGACAAAAGTGGATTGGTTGGGATAGCCCAGGCTGACCCATTGGTGAAACACACGGGCGTGCATAAAACCCGCGCGCCAGGCATCTTCAACAATGCCGTTGACCACCAGATACGCCAACATCGCGCCCAGCCCGGTCAGCCCGCCGAGGATGATCAGGCCCAGATAACGCCAGCGGCGCGGGTGGTGCAGGATCGGGTGATTGGTGATCAGAATGGCCGGGATGAACATGAACACCATGCCCGTTGTCGTCTGTTTGATCAGAAACATGAGACTCGATATTAGCCCCATCACAAACGCGGTGCGGCCACTGGGCTGGGTGAACAGGGAATAACTGAGCATAAAGAACAGGGCCTGCGGCAGCAGGGCCACCGGTTCGGGAAAATCCACATCCCAGATCAGATCAGGATGGCGCGCGAAGATCAGGAAGATCAGCACGGTGCTCCAGATCACGACGCGGCGCTTCGTTAAACGGCGAAACAGGCTGTACAGCGCCAGCGCCGCCCCTGTGATCAGCATCAATTCCATGATCCAGAGCGCCCAGCGGTTGGTACCGAACAGCACAAACGCCAGCATATCAATAAAGTAAATCGCGGGGAGCTTGTTATCCCATGCATCCTTGTACAGCGTCCCGCCGTCGAGCATGACCTTCGCCGTGTAGGAATAAATGCCGTTGTCGCGGCCCTGCGAAACAACCGTCGGCATCAGTCGGATCGATAAAATCAGGTTCAGAATGAGGATGATCAGCAGCGGCAGCAGCCAGCGGCGGGCGAACGCGGTCATTGGGTTTTCTCTCTGTACACGAAGCGCGGCGCGAGCAAGATGCCCACGCCGCCCGAATTCAATCGTTCCATCATACCGCTATTTCAGCAGGTCGGCTACGGCCTCTTTTTCTTCCAGCAGTTCGTTGGTCGAAATTTGCAGTTTGCCGCGCGCATAGTCGCTTAACTGGACGCCCTGGATCCGTTCGTAGGAGCCGTCGCCCCTGGTTCGCAGCGGGAAGGAATAGATCAGCCCTTCGGGGATGCCGTAGGGGTTGCCATCGGAGAGAATCGCGCCGCTGAAACTGGCGGTAGGTTTGAGCAGCGTCTGGACATGATTCACGACGGCGTTGGCGGCGCTGGCGGCGCTGCTTTTGCCGCGCGCGTCGATCACCGCTTTGCCGCGCTGCTGCACGGTCTTCAGGAAATCGCCCTCGAACCAGGCCCGATCCGGGATCACGTCCAGGGCGGGGCGGCCCTCGATCAGTGCGTTTTCAAAATCCGGGAACATCGTCGGGCTGTGGTTGCCCCAAATCGTGAGGTTGGTTACGGCGGTGACGGGCACGCCCGCTTTCTGTGCGATCTGCGTGGCGGCGCGGTTCTGATCCAGCCGGGTCATCGCCATCCAGCGCGCGGCGGGCACATCCGGCGCGCTTTTATGGGCGATCAGGGCGTTGGTGTTGCACGGGTTGGCGACCACCAGAATTTTGACATCACTCGCGGCGTAATCGTTGATGGCGCGGCCCTGCGTGGTAAAAATGGGGGCATTGTCTTTGATGACATCGGCGCGTTCCTGGCCTTTGCCGCGCGGTTTGCCGCCGACCAGCAGCGCCCAGTTCGCATCCTTGAAGACCACTTTAGGATCGTCGCTGATGATAATATTTTGCAGCAGGGGATAGGCGCAGTCTTCCAGTTCCATCACGACGCCGTGCAGCGAGTCGAGGGCTTCGGTGATTTCAAGAATCTGTAATACAAGCGGCTGATCGGCTCCGAAGGTTTCGCCGTTGACCAGCCGGAACAACAAACTGTATCCAATTTGCCCAGCGCCGCCGGTGACTGCTACATGAATCGGGGTTTTCACGTGTCTGCTCCTTAAGTTGCGCCAAAATAAAACAATTCTCTTGACGGAGATTATAGCGGAAAGGATGAGGGAGGCGGCAAGACTCGATATGCAGTGACTTTCTGCATATTCACTCCATTTTTTCTTTGTGTTATACTGCGCTGTGTTATCCTTCCATCAAGTACAGGTAATCATTACGACTTTATGCCGGATCGTTTTCTGAACCTTACTGAAGGCGTCGCCCTGATTGTTACCGATCTGCACGGGGACCGCGATGCCTTTGATCGCTGTCTCGAACTGTTCAGCCGCCTCTACTGGCGCGGCGATGCGCAGTATCTTATCTTCTTGGGCGATCTGATTCACGGTTACGGCAAGCCCGCCGATGATTCCAGTGTCAAAATGGTACTGGACCTGATCGCGCTGCGCAATGAATTAGGCGCAAAAGATGTGATCATGTTGTTGGGCAACCACGAAATGCCGCATATTTACGGTGTCTCGCTGGCGAAGGGGGATAACGAATTTACGCCGCGTTTTGAACATGCGCTCGGCCATCACCGGGAGCGTGTACTGTCGTTTTTTGAAAGCCTGCCCTTTTATGTCCGCACCAAAGCGGGGGTGATGCTCGCGCATGCGGGGCCAGCGCTCGATGTGATTGCGCATGTCGAGGAACTGCGCCACTTTGATCACCGCGCCCTGCTGGACGACGCCACCGCGATGATCCACCAGGCGGATGATCTCGAATCGTTATACCGGCAGTACACGGCGATTTATGGCATTGCGTATGACGAACTGGCGCATTATACGCTGGCGATTAAGGGCCAGGACGATCCGCGTTATTCACATCTGCTGCGCGCCCTGCTGATCTCCGAGCGCGATCCGCGTTTCAAACTGCTGTGGGATACGCTGATCACCCAAAACGAGATGGGCGTCACCGAACGCGTCTATGTGAACGGCTGCCAGCATTTTTTGCGCGCTTTCAGCGTTGATGCGCCTGCCGTACAGCAGGTGATTGTCAGCGGTCATATCGTGACGCCGGGCGGCGGGCACAAAGTTGTGAACCGCTTTCACCTGCGTGTCAGCACGGCGGCGCATGCCCGCCCGCGTGAGGCGGGTGAAGTGCTGCTGCTCGACTGCGCCCGGCCTGTTGATAATGCGCTCACCCTGGTTAACCACCTGCGGCCCCTGTTTGGCGATCCCTATTCATAACTCCCCCTTGAACTAATCCTCCGTTTTCGTTTACACTTGAACCGGAGGAAATCTATGGACATCTTAATTCGTTTATTCCGCTGGGACGATCTGGCGGCGGTGGCCGAGGTGACAAATGCTTCGGCTGATGTGGATCATGCGCAGGAACGCTTCGATGCCGATTCCATGCGCGACGAACTAACCGCGCATAATGATCCTGAACAGGATTGTTATGTCGCCGTGACATCGGATGGAACGCTCATTGGTTATTGCTACGTTGAATTTCATAATGTGGAAGGCGATCAGGTCTGGGGTTTCTGCTGGGGGAGCGTACACCCGGATTACCGGCGGCAGGGCATTGGCACGCGGCTGCTGCACGCCGCCGAAGCGCGCTTTGAAACACACGTCCGCGAGGCTGCTGTGGAGCCGGACAGGGCGGTGTTAATCCAGTGGTTTATCGATATGCAGGTGCCCGGTGTGTTGGCGCTGGCGAAAGCCGAAGGCTACAAAGAACTGCGCGGATCGTACCGGATGAGCATCCCGCTGGATCATGCCCTCGACCCGGTGCCCATGCCGGACGGATTCATGTTGCGCCCGTTTGATCCCTCGCGGGATGCCCAGGCCGCCTATGAAGTCGATCAGACTTCGTTTATGGATGGCGGTGGACAGGTCGCACGTATGGATTATGCGGAGTGGCGCAAGCATTACCTTGAAGATGAAAAATTTGATCCGGCGCTGTGGCTGCTGGCCTACGATGGCGATACGGTGGCGGGTTTGGCGATCAGCAGCGCCTGGGGCCGCGACGATCCTGAATTGGGTTGGGTCGGGCGTTTGGGTGTGCTGCGTCCATACCGGGGACGCGGGCTGGGCGAGGCGCTGCTTCGTCACAGTTTTTATACACTGCAACAGCGGGGTTATAAACGGGCCGCGCTCGGCGTGCGGGCTGAAAAAGACGCGCCCGTCCAACTCTACCAACGCGTCGGAATGGAGATTTACCAGCACTTTATGCACTACCGGAAAATGCTCCAGGGAGATGAAAGCGTAGAAAGCTAGGGGTTATGGAAATTCGTACGTTCACATGGGACGATCTGCCCGCACTGGTGGAGATCGTCAATCGTTCGGTGGAAGCCAATCAGGAAGATCAGGGCACGACGCTCGATCAGCTTAAGGGCCAGTTCGAGCAGCCATATTTTGGCCCGCTGGAAAACGTGCTGGTGGCCGAAGTGGATCAGCGGCTGGCCGGTTACTGTACGGCGGAACTGCACCCCCTCGAAGGCCGGGCGTGGGGATCGGGGCATGTCGATCCGGCCTACCGGCGGCAGGGAATCGGCGCGGCGCTGCTGCAAGCGGCGAATCAGCGGCAGGTGGCGCGCGCCGGGGTCGAAATGGCGGCGGGTGTTCCGCTTGAGGATACACGCTGGTGCCGCGACACTAACCAGTCCACCATGACGCTGCTGGAAGCGGCGGGTTATCACGTCGCGCGCATTACCTGGATCATGCGGATGGCGTTGGAGGCACCTATCATCGATGTGCCGCCGCTGCCCGACGGCGTGAGCCTGAAGCCGTTTGATCGCGAGCGTGATTCGCTGGCTGTGCATGCCTTCGAGGACGCGGTCTTTGCGAAAAATTGGGGTTTTATGCCAACCCCACACGAGGTCTGGGAACACTACGCCTATGCGGGCTACTATGCGATGCTCGTCGCCGTTCAGGGCGATGCGATCATCGGGCTGTGCCGCTGCCGGAACTGGGGACTCGATCAGCCCGAACTTGGCTGGATCGAAACGGTGGCTGTGCATGAAGACTGGCGCAAACGCGGCTTAGGGAGTGCGCTGCTCAAACGCGGTTTCCAGGTGCTGCATGATCAGGGGTTTACTATCGCCGGGCTGGAAGTGGACTCGGAGAACCGCTCGAAAGCCGTCGCGCTGTATGAACGGGCGGGGATGCATGTTCACCGCCGTTATCTGATCTATCGTAAACCACTGCGGAGCGGCTGAGCCATATGCCAGTTTCCATTCGTAGGTTCACCTGGGACGATCTGACTGCGCTGGCCGAAGTGAGCGGCGCAAAAATCAGTGAAGACGATCTGCGTCACCTGCTGAACACGCCGGGCATTGAGCCGGAAACGAACTGCCTGGTCGCGGTCAACGCGGATGGGCGGATCGTCGGGTTTACGTTCCCTGTTTTTAAGGCGGACAATCGCCAGGCGTGGCTGCGGGGCAATGTCCACCCGGACTATCGCCGCCAGGGGATTGGTACGCAGTTAATTCGAGCGTTGGAAGCGCAAATCCGGCGGCCCGAACTGGTTTGTGTGCGCGCCTTCGTCAATGAGAATCATCCCGATCGGATCGCGCTGTACGAGGCGCTGGGTTATACCCATGTGCGCACCGGCCAGGATATGGCGATTCTGCTGCACAGCTTCAACGCGCCATGTCCGCTGCCGCCGGGATTCACGGTTCGCCCTTTCGTGCCTGAACGGGATGCGCGGACGGTGTATCAGGTCGATCAAACCGCGTTTCGGGAACATTGGGGCTTCGCGGGCGATTCGTTTGAAAAATGGAGGCACGAATTTCTGGATAATGACCTGTTTGATCCGGCGCTGTGGGTCGTGGCCTATGCGGGGGAAGAGGTCGCCGGTTTTTGCTGCGCACGCGGCAAAGATGCGGGTGATCCAATGGTGGGCTGGATCGATACGCTGGCGGTGCTGGCGCAGTGGCGCAGGCGCGGTTTAGGCGAGGCGCTGCTCCGGCAGAGTTTTTATCTGTTGCAGCGGCGTGGTTATATGCAGGCCGAACTGGGAGTTGATGCGGAGAATACGACCAACGCCGTCGCGCTGTATAAACGGTTGGGGATGCGCGTCAAAGAGCGGAGGCTGGTGTATGAAACTCGTTTCGTATCGTGAAGACGATTTTGACCGGGTGATCCAGTTTATCGCCCGCTTGAACGGCGACGGCGCGCACCATATCGGCTATTTTGGCCTTCAGCCTATCGACATCCGGCACACGCTCGAAGAACTGGAGCCGCCGCTCACTGAAAGTTTTGTGCTGGCGGTGGACGGTGGCGAACTGGTCGGGCTGCTGGGGGCCGAAATGGACGCCGATGTGAACCGGGCGTGGTTGTACGGCCCGCTGATCGACGCGGCGGACTGGCAGACGCTGGCGGATGATCTGTACACGGCAGTACGCGCTGTGATCCCGCCGACGATTGGAGCGCATGAACTCTTTTTCGACGCGCGGAACCACCACTGCCAGCAGTTCGCGGAGCGTTACGGGTTCAAATCGCGCGGCGACTGGGTGATCTATGTGCTGCCGCGCGGCGGGACGCTTCCGGCGGGCAGCGCGAATGCATGGGACGCGCGTTTTTTCGATCAGTTCGCGGCGCTGCATAATACCGTTTTCCCCAATACCTACTACACCGCCCAGCAGGTGATTGACCGGCAGAATGAACACGTCAAACTGCTGCTGGCGACCCAGGGCGACGATCTTCAGGGTTATGTCTTCGGCAAGGTTGATCCAGAGGCGGGCGAGGGCTATATCGATTTTATCGGCGTGGATGCGCGCTGGCGCGGGCAGCAGATCGGCAAACGCCTGCTGGCGGCGCTGATCGGCTGGATGTTTGGCTTTCCGTCGGTGCAGCACGTCGATCTGACCGTTTCCGCCGAGAACGCGGCGGCGCTGGGCCTGTATGACTCGTTTGGCTTCGCGCGTGAGCGCACCATGCGCGCCTATCGGACCTGATTCTTCAAAAGGCAACAAAATGGGGCAATTCACGCATTGCCCTGTTCGTATCCTTATCCCTTTCCCGTGCCCACCCAGTCCACATCAACGTTCGCCCGCGCGCCGAGCCGCTCCATCAATTCCCCGGTATGCTGTTGCAGGTGGCGGATGTTGTAGACCTGAAGCGTTAACTTGTCGAAGGGCAGCCAGTCAAACCCCGATACGGCGTCCCAATCCAACTGCGTCACGCGATCCACCACCTGCTGCTGGCAGAAATCGACATATTCCAGCACCGTGTTTTTGTCGAAAGGCTCGCCAATGTGGGGCGGCCAGGGGACTGGCCCCAGGTGTTGGTATTCGTTTCGATGTTTGCTCCAGGGGACAAAATCTTGTTCGCTGTTTTGCAGGTAAAGGTGTGTAAAAAAGAGTGCGTGATAAGCCACGTGCCAGAATTTATTTTTATCGGCGGGATCATTCCAGAGGGCCTCCGGGCATTGGATGATCGCCTGTTGGAGCATGTCGAGCGCTGCATGGTATTGAGAAATAATCGCTGCGGGTAGATTCATATCCTCCTGCCTTTCTGCATCGATACGCCTCTGAATTGTACATCCGTTCTAAATTTTGCACTACTAGAAGACATAAAAAGCCCTCTGATTGTTCAGAGGGCTGTCATGTCTTGATGGGATGCGCGATCATTCAGGGGGCAATCGGCGCGGCGGCTTTGACATCCGCGCTCAGGAAGCCCTCGAACTGGCCCATATAGTTGTGGAAGCGGCCCACCAGATCGCGGGCGCGGGTGTCGTAGGCGTCGGGATCGGCCCAGGTGTCACGCGGGATCAGCACCTCGTCCGGCACATCTGGCACATGCTTCGGAATAGCGAAGCCGAAGATCGGATCGATGCTGCATTCGACATGATCCAGCCGGCCATCCAGCGCGGCGTGGACCATCGCCCGCGTGTGCGCCAGCGCCATGCGGTGCCCTACGCCGAACGGCCCGCCTGTCCAGCCAGTGTTGATCATCCAGATTTTGACGTTGTGGCGGTTGATTTTGTCGGCCAGCAGGCTCGCGTAGACGGTGGGCTGTAAGGGCATGAAGGGCGCGCCGAAGCAGGTGCTGAAGGTCGTCTGCGGCTCGGTGACGCCGCGCTCGGTGCCTGCGACTTTGGCCGTGTATCCGGCGAGAAAGTGGTACTGTGCCTGCTGCGGCGTCAGTTTGGCGATGGGCGGCATGATCCCGAAGGCGTCGGCGGTCAGGAAGATGATGTTTTTGGGGTGTCCGCCGAGTCCGGTATAGTCCGCATTGTCGATGTAGCGAATGGGGTAGGCAGCGCGGGTGTTTTCGGTGAAGGCCGCGTCGTCCAGATCAATCCGGCGGTTGTGGGTATCGATGGTCACATTTTCGAGGATCGTGCCGAATTTGCGCGTGGCGGCGTAAATTTCCGGCTCGCCGGAACGCGACAGGCGGATCACTTTGGCGTAACAGCCGCCCTCGAAGTTGAAGACTCCATTATCACTCCAGCCGTGTTCGTCGTCCCCGATCAGGGTGCGGTCCGGGTCGGCGGAAAGCGTCGTTTTGCCCGTGCCGCTCAGCCCGAAAAACAGCGCCACATCGTCGCGATCCGTGCCGTAATTCGCGGAACAGTGCATGGGCATGACCCCGCGCTTAGGGAGTAAAAAGTTCATGATGGTAAAAACGGATTTTTTAATTTCGCCAGCGTAATGTGTCCCGCCAATAAGCACCATTTTGCGCCCAAAATTGACATGAATAAATGCGCCAGAGGAAGTACAGTCGATTTCCGGGCGGGCGTTGAGACTTGGCGCGACGATCACGACGAATTCCGGCTGGTGATTGCACAGAATTTCGGGGTCTTTGATGCGCAGGAACATATTCCGGGCAAAGAGGCTGTGCCAGGCGTGTTCGGTCACGATGCGAATTGGCAGGCGGTAGTGCGGATCGGTCCCGGCAAAGCAGTCCTGCACGAAGACACTGCGGTTCTGGAAATAGGCCATCACGCGGCGGTGCATGTTTTCAAAAGCTTCTTCGGTGCAGTCCTGATTAATTTTGCCCCACCAAATATCATTTTCGGACGACGGTTCGCGGACAATAAATTTATCGTTGGGCGAGCGCCCGGTATGATCGCCGGTCCGGCAGACCAACGGCCCCATGTGTGCGACAATGCCTTCGCGGTGGCGGATGGCCTGTTCGTACAGCGCGGCAGTGCTGAGATTCCAGTAAGCATGTTCCAGATTCTCAAAGCCGTGATGTTCCAGGCCATACCGGCTGCGGTAGTCGTCGGTCATCAATACATCCTCTCCTGACACTATGGGTATAACTTTAGGTGGCATGGTGTGTAATCCCTTCTACCAAGTCTAACGAAAAGTTGTACAGAATGACCAATGTATTGAAGTCGGCAGCGGCGAATGGCGATGGTGAAAAGTGTAACGAGGAGGCGCGAGTCACGCGAGGGCACGACCTGTGTGTTTTGCACAAATGATCAGATGATTTAGGTCGCAGCGAAACGGGCTGAATGGGGTTATCTGTGCGTTGTCACCAAGTCTCCCCAATCGCCGCCCCGTTCAGATGCGGCGTCCAGGCGACCTGCACCAAGCGCCAGGGCGTGCCGGCATGTTCCTGCTCAACAATCGTGAGGGAGGTGTTGCTTAGCGAGGGGCGGTTGATCTTCCCGAAGAGGCTTTCGACCAGCGTACCCAGGGTGCCGCCGTGACTGACCAGCGCGACTGTCTGATCGCGGTGGCGGGTGGCGATGTGATCGAAGGCGGTGCGGGCGCGAATTTGCAGTTGGCGGCGCGACTCACCGTTGGGGTGGGGAGCATTCACCGGATCGGCATGAAACGCGGCGAAGCGCACGCTGTCCCAGGCCATTGCTTCCTCGCGGGTCATGCCCTGCCAATCGCCTAAGTCCACTTCACGGAGCAGCGGCTCCGGGCGGATGTCGAGATGGAGGGCGGCGGCGACAGCCTGCGCGGTCTGCATGGCGCGGGTGAGGTTGCTGCTGTAGAGCGCGGCAAACTGGACACCCTGCGCGGCGAGATAATGTCCCAGGGCGGCGGATTGTGCCAGGCCCACGTCACTCAGCGGGACCGGCGCGTTGCCCTGCCAGCGCCCGGTGGCATTCCAGGCGGTTTCGCCGTGACGGATCATCCAGATTTGGGTTGACATGTTGTGCTCCATCGATGCCTGTGCATCGCGAAAAATCCCGCTATGCACAAGGGCCACTCCAAGCGGAATGGCCCTGTTGTCGTTCAGATTAGACGGTTGATGCTTACTTCTTGGAACCGGGGGCTTTGATGCCCAGTTCGCCCAGACGATCCCAGCCCTGTTCGCGCAGCGCGGCGTGCGCAGCGGCCAGGCGGGCCACCGGGACGCGGAACGGCGAGCAGGAAACATAGTTGAGGCCGATCTGGTGGCAGAAGTCGATGCTGTTCGGGTCGCCACCGTGCTCGCCGCAGATACCCACTTCGAGGCTCTTGCGGGTCGAACGGCCATCGTTCACGGCCATTTTCATCAGTTTGCCGACGCCATCACGGTCGATGGTCTGGAACGGGTTACGCGGCAGGATGCCTTTTTCGACATATTGCAGCAGGAAGTGGCGTTCCGCGTCGTCACGGCTGATGCCATAGGTCATCTGCGTGAGGTCATTGGTGCCGAAGCTGAAGAATTCGGCCAGTTCCGCGATCTCAGCAGCGGTCAGGGCCGCGCGTGGGATTTCGATCATGGTGCCGAACTTGTAATCGACTGCGATACCCTTCTCGGCCATCACGGCTTTTGCTTCTTCGACCAGGACGGTCTGAAGCTGCTTGAGTTCGTTGATGTGCGAGGTCAGCGGGATCATCACTTCGGGATGGACATCGTAGCCATCTTTGGCGGCGTCGCAGGCGGCTTCCATGATGGCGCGAACCTGCATCAGCGTGACATCGGGCATCATGATGCCGAGACGGACGCCGCGCAGACCGAGCATCGGGTTGTATTCGGCCAGTTCGGAGGCTTTGTGCAGCAGGTATTCGGCTTCACCGGCTTTTTTGCCCAACGCTTCAGCGCGGACGACTTCGGTCAGCAGTTCGTCGTGGGGCGGCAGGAATTCGTGCAGCGGCGGGTCGATCAGGCGGATGATGACGGGCAGGCCGGTCATCGCGCGGAAGATGCCGTAGAAGTCATCGTGCTGCAAGGTGGCGAGTTTCGCCATCGCTTCTTTTTTAGCGGCTTCACCATCGGCCAAGATGTAGTTGCGGAACAACTGGGTGCGTTCGCCGAGGAACATGTGCTCGGTACGGCACAGGCCGATACCCTGCGCGCCGTAGCTGCGGGCGCGGGAAGCCTGGGTTTCGTCGTCGGCGTTGGCCCAGATCATCAGGCGGCGCAGTTCGTCGGCCCAGCTCAGGATTTGCAGCAGTTCGCCCTGTTCTTCGAGTTTGGGGGCAACAACCGGGATCTGGCCCAGATAGACGTCACCCTTGCCACCATTGATCGAAATGATTTCGCCTTCTTTGACTTTGGTGCCGTTGACGACGAAGAATTTGGCGTCGAGGTCGATCTTGATGTCCGAGCAGCCGGCGACGCAGGGCTTACCAAGCTGGCGGGCGACAACTGCCGCGTGGCTGGTCGCGCCACCTTCGGCGGTCAGAATACCCTTCGCCGCGAGCATACCGTGTACGTCGCTGGGTTCGGTCAGCGGGCGGACCAGGATCACCGATTCGCCTTCTTTGTTCTTGGCTTCGGCGGTGTCGGCGTCAAAGTAGACTTTACCCACAGCGGCACCCGGCGAGGCGTTCAAGCCGTGCGCGAGGACTTTGGATTTCTTCATGGCTTCGGGGTCGAAGCGCGGGTGCAGCATCTGGTCGATCATATCGGGGGCGATACGGGCAACGGCTTCTTCTTTGGTGATGAGGCCTTCGCTGACCATATCCACCGCGATCTTCAGCGCCGAGGCAGCCGTACGCTTGCCCGAACGGGTCTGGAGCATGTAGAGCTTGCCCGCTTCGAACGTGAATTCGATGTCCTGTGTTTCGCGGTAGTGCGTTTCGAGAATATCGGCAACCTTCATCAGGTCGGTCCACACGTTGGGGATCTGCTTCGACAGTTCTTCAACGGGGCTGGGGGTGCGGGCACCGGATACCACGTCTTCGCCCTGGGCGTTGAGCAGGTATTCGCCGTAGAATTTCTTTTCGCCGGTGGAAGGATTACGGGTGAAGGCGACGCCCGTACCGGACTTGCCATCGGCAAAGTTACCATAGACCATCGTCACGATATTGACGGCGGTACCCCAGTCGTGCGGATAACCAAAGTTGTTGCGGTAGTCGATGGCGCGCTTGCCGTTCCAGCTATGGAACACGGCTTCGACACCGAGTTCAAGCTGTTTCCAGGGGTCTTCGGGGAAGGGCTTGCCGGTGTGCTTCTTGACCAGTTCCTTGAAGAGATCGGCGCACTTCTTCCAACCTTCGGCAGTGACCTGCGCGTCGGTTTCGGCTTTGTCGTCGTGACGGATTTTTTCGATGATTTCTTCAAAGGCTTCGCCGGGGACATCCAGCACGACTTTGCTGAACATCTGGACGAGGCGGCGGTAGAGGTCCCATGCAAAGCGCATGTCGCCGAACTTCTTGCCCATGATTTCGACACCCTTCGGCGTGAGGCCGAGGTTAAGGATCGTGTCCATCATGCCGGGCATGGATTCGCGGGCACCAGAGCGGACCGACACGAGCAGTGGGTTGCTGTCGTCAGCAAAAACTTTGCCGGTCTTTTTGTTGAGGGCTTCCATGTGCTTCAGAACTTCATCCCACATGCCCGCCGGGAATTTCTGCTTGGGCAGATATTCCATGCAAGCTTCGGTGGTAATGGTGAAACCGGGCGGTACCGGAAGACCGATTTTGGTCATTTCTGCGAGGTTGGCACCCTTGCCACCCAGCAGATTACGCATGCTGCCATCGGCTTCTTCAAATGCATAAACCCACTTCTTCGCCATTCAAATATCTCCTCTTGCTGCGGATAACGACTCCGCTCTCAAAAAACTATGTCGCTGTGGACATGAAAATCACTTCGTGTGGGACAAAACCTTGCTAATTTTGCCGTGTCCCTCGGATTCGAGTCAGTGTACAAAGACACATCACGTGATGACGGGTGTCACCAGCGGGATAAAAATACCGTGTTCGGGGTGGGAAGTCAACGGTGTTTTGTTTGATCCAGGCGCTCAATGGAAAAAATGTGGCGGTTGGATAACAGACGACCTCGGTACAGCCCGCGATGGCGCAGGGGCGCATGATCATAGTAGATGCAGTAGCGCTGGCCGCTTTCGAGCATGTTGAACTGGTTTGCGGTGACAGGGAAACTCTCGCTGTCGATGTTGATAATCCCACAGGGCGAGTGGTATTGAACTTTGTGAAGATCGAGAACGGCCATCCCGCAGACTTTGTGAGGGGCCTGCATGGGACCCAGCAGGCCGCGTCGGTACCAGCGCGAATACTGGTTTTTTAGCTCTCGAATCTGAGAGGGTGTCAGCATCCCTGTTTGGTTGGCGGCAAGGTCCTGCGGCGTGAAATTGAAGGCCTTCATCAGTAACAAACGCTCGGTTTGGGCATCGACGCGCTCAAAATAGCGATTTTCCAGCGCATGATGATGCGCTGACAGAATCGTTTTGCTGCGCGGCAGAAGATAGATGGTGTAGGCTGCACCTTGTTCAAAAGCGAATGCTTGCTGTTCGGTCACGGAAAAGCGTTGGTTGGCGAGCATAATCTGCGCCTCCTGTTTCCGAAAAACCTCACCCGTAATCGCTTGGGGGCCAGCACGCAGTCCGGCGCGGAAGCGGTATTCTTTCAAAGTTTGCTGGACAATTTGCAGCAAAGCGATGCCGGGGAAAAGGAGATAAACCGCATCTGTCGGATCAGAAAAACCAATGGGTTCGTCAGCGGCATAGAAGCCGAAACAGGAAAAAAGAATGATGGGGATCAGGATCAACGGCTGGAGGAAGCGCTCGCGGTTACGGGCATGCTCCAGCCGCGCCCGCTGCTGATCGGAGAGTTGATGGCGCGCATTCAGCGCCATTTCACCGGCGGTGAAGTTGAAAACATGCATCAATAATTCCTGGCTATTCATGGGCAAAAATTGTTACTAATCACTCAAGGTGCCACACATGCACAACGGGCTGGGCACCGTCCGCGAACCATTCTAACACGTAAAGCAGTTGGTTGGCGCGATCATAGGCGGCGTCACCGATCCGGTTGCGGCGCTGCACGCCGGTTCCCAGATTATCCGGCTCGACGCCAGCGGGATTCAGAAACAGGTGATCGTCGATGCTCCAGGCGGCGTAGGGCTGCGGCTGATCGGGCGCGAGATGACCCGCCGCGACCTGGGCGAGATCATCAGGATGGTACAGGATGAATTCGGCGGCAAAGGCGGAACTCCACCAGCCGCGATAGTCGTTGTGCCCGGCGCAGCCTGACAAATCTTCGGGCGGGCAAGGTGTGCCATCAGCCAGATAACACAGATCGAACTGGCCGAGCAGTTCCGTTTCCACGCAGGGGTATTCCGGTCCGGCGGGGTTGACCCACCCATACCAGTATTTTTCGCCAACGGCTTTGGTGCCCACCAACAGGACTGCCGAACGTCCATCACTGGTGGTCAGCCATGCGCCGCCTTCCCATTCGTCGGGGTGCTGGTATCCGGCCAGGGTGTGTTCGGTGGGTGGCGCTGTCTCCGAACTGGCGTAGCGCAGCAGCACGGTGGCCGCGAGGTGGGTGCCGTCGGGTGCAGGCGTGCCCTGGTCATCGATCCAGGGGGTGTAGGCGAACAACGCCGGACCCATGCCCGACCAGCCGCCATCACGGTAGCGCCCGGTGGCGATGAAGCGGCCTGCAGTGTGCTGATCGGCCCAGCCGGCGGGAATCTCGAACAGGTAGCCGTTTACACTGTAGGGATTCTGATCCGCTATGAACCAGCTTCCCTGCATGTTGGGCGTGGCAAGATTTGGGCTGAACCAGGCATGCGACGGCGCGGGCGGGTCCGGCTGGAAGTGCTGGCCCCAGGCGAGATGCAGCAGCGGCCCGGTTTCCGGGCGGTTCAGGTATAACAGGCCGAGGCGCGGGAGTTCGTCCAGCCCGGTGAAGTAGCCCGCCGCGACATCGGTCAGGGGCTGTAGATAGTCCGCGCGGGGGAGATCAGAGACTGCCTCCGATGCGATAGGCGCGGGAATGGTAATTTCGGCCACGCGGCTGCCGTCGGGCAGTTCGCCATACGGCATACGATCATGGCCGGTGACGAACAGCGAACCGGGGAAGCCGTCAGTGGGGCCGGTGGCATCACCGTCGGGGTTAAAGGTCATGGCGTTGCCGCCGTATTCAAAGGTATTGGGGCGCAGGTCGCCTTCGGGCAGGCGGAACGCGCCGAGATAGTGAAAGTTGTCTGATTGTAACAGCGCGGATTGTGCGGCGAGTTGAGAAGGTGTGCCAGCCGCCAGAATCGGAAACAGAAGCAAGGGTAGGAGGCGTGAACGCCCGCTTTTTATGGTTGTTAAGACCTTGTGTTTAAGCATTGGGTCATCCTATCTGATAGGACGCACAACCGGGCCGGGCGATAGGGCTGGATGCACGGCCCGGTGATCTAAGACAAACGATGGTGTTCACGGTTTTACGGCGTTACTTTTTCTTCTTATCTTTCTTGTCCTTTTTGTCTTTGCCCTTATCCGACTTTTCGTCCTTCTTTTTCCCTTTGTCCTTGTCCTGATCTTTGTCTTTGCCCATGTTCACCCTTTCTAAGGCTAAGCGACGGATAACAAGCAGTATAGCCCGGTTCAGCATAAAGAAGAAATTGGGGCAATCCATCCGGCATTGCCCCTGGGAGTGGAAACTTACTGCGGCGCTTGTTCGATCTTCAGTTCGAAGGTGCCGCTGGTGTAACCGGTTTGGCCGCCGTCGCGCATCACCACGATGCGGTAATCGCCCGCTACATCGAGGGTGATGCCTTCAAAGAGAGCGAAATCGTAGGTGTTATAGTCGGCGTAGGCGCTGCGGATCGGCTGGCCGTTGGCGTCCTGGATTTCGATATAGGGGACGAGCGTGCCGCCGGTGCGGGTGGCGGTGATGTTGACGACTTCGCCGCCCTGCGCGGTGTAAACCCAGGTATCGGCCCAACGCGCCGCCGAGATTTCGCCGGTGACGGGTGTGCCCAGTGTCAGATTGCCGCTCATGTCGGTCAGGGTGGGGCTGCCCACGCCCGCGCCAACCAGGGCGACGGTTAACTCATAGGTGCCCGTGCTCACGCCGGATTTGCCGCCTGTGCGCTCAACGCGAATGGTATACGTGCCGGGCGCTTCGATGTCGTAACGTTCAATCGATACTTTATCGCCGGTATCGGTCACATAACCGCGCTGCAATTCCTGGCCCGCTGCACCGAGCAAGGCGACTTCGGGCATGAGGTTGTTGGGCGTTTCGGCAGTATCGGCGGGGGAGCGCTGGACGGTGACGGTGATGGTGTCGGCGGCCAGGGTGGTGAACTGCCAAAGCTGGTACCACTGGGTATTGGTGATTGTCCCCTGAACCGGGGTGTCATAGGCGGTCACGGTGCCGGGCGTCTGGCCGGTGATACGCGGCGCGTTTTCGCCAGAACCGAGCAGGTTGGCGAACAGTTCGAATGTGCCGCTGGTGGCTCCGTCGATGCCCCGGTAGCGGCGCACGGTCACGGTGTAGTCACCCGCCGAAGCGAACTCGACGTAATCGATATAGGAATGATCCTGGCTGCCGTAGGTGTAACCGTTGCTGACGACACTGCCGTTCACATCCGTGATTTCAAGTTCCGGGAAGATCGTACCCGCGATGCGTTCAACAACCAGATTGACCCGATCACCTTCTTCGACGGTCAGCGTATAACTGCGCTGCCAGATCGGGCCGGTGATTTCACCCGTAACGGAACTGTCGAGGGCGAGGGTTCCGGCGATTTCGGTAATGCTGGGATGATCGGCGGCAAAACCGAGCGGAGTCACGGTCAGGCGGTAGGTGCCGGTGGTGGCTCCATTTTCGGCCCCGTCACGACTGACGGCGATTTGATAACTGCCGCCGCTGGGAAGGGTGAAATTGGCGATTTCGGCTACCGCGCCGGTGTAATCGGAGCCGTAGCTGGTGGTGAGGCTGGAACCGTTGGCATCCAACAGATCCACCGTCGGAATCAGATTCCCGGTCAGCCGCTCCACACGGATCGCGATCCGATCCGCCGTCGCGGGCTGGAACTGCCAGATTTGCGTCGGGGCAGTCGCATCAATGGTGCCTTCAACCGGCGCGTCATAGGTCACGGTAGTTGTGTCCTGAGCGGATACGCTGAGGCCGCCCAGCACACTGAACACAAATAATCCAACGAGGATGCAGCGTGCGAATTTCATAGACCCTTTTCCTTTTATTAGTTGTAGCTCCACATTCACAATCATACAGGAAAAACGAAAAAAGGGAGCAAAAAACTTGTTTAAGAAACTGCTATAATGGCAGTGTGTGGGGGAGTCGTATGGGAAAAATTCTGGTATCCGGCCTGATCAACATTGAAACGACACTGCAAATCGACGGGTTCCCGATCCACTATACGCCGGTGCGCTACCCGTTTTTTGGCGTGAACAGCACGGTGTCGGGGGTGGGGTATAACGTGGCGAAAGCGCTGACGGTGCTGGGCAGTGATGTGCGGTTTTTGTCGCTGATCGGGCGGGATCAGGCGGGGCAGAATGTGATGGAAACGCTGCACCTCGACGGGATTTCGCGGGCGTATGTGGCGGCGGAACTGGAACAGACACCGCGCTCGGTGATTCTGTATGAGGCGAGCGGACGGCGGATGATCAACGTCGATCTGAAGGATATTCAGGAGCGGGAATATCCGGCGGCGTTGTTCGATGCGGCGGCGGAGCAGGTTACGCTGGCGGTGGTGTGCAATGTCAACTTTTCGCGCCCGATGCTGGACCAGATGAAGGGGCGCGGCGTGCCGATTGCAACCGATGTGCATGCGATTGCCGATCTCAACGATAATTATAACCAGGATTTTATGCGCCAGGCGGATATTCTGTTTATGAGCCATGAACTGCTGCCGTGTGCGCCGGATGAGTGGGGGCGGCGGTTGTGGAACCGATTCGGGATGAAAATTGTCGTGGTGGGGATGGGCGCGGACGGCGCGCTGTTGGGAGTCGATGGCACGCTGCAACGGATTCCGGCGGTGAACACGCGCCCGATTGTTAACACGGTTGGGGCGGGGGATGCACTGTTTGCGTGTTTCGTGCATCGCTATAACCAGATACCTGATCCGGTTCTGGCGCTGCAACAGGCGGTGGTGTTCGCCTCGTATAAGATCGGGGCAACCGGGGCGGCGGATGGGTTTTTGAGCCAGCAAGCATTGGACGAACTGTGTGTGGAGGTTGGGCGATGAAGGCGAACGAGTATCAGGCTTATACAAGCGCGCTGGTGAAACAGTTGGAGGCCGATCCACGCGTGATCGGGCTGCTGGCGCTGGGGTCGATGGCACGGACGGCTCACCAGCCGGATGAATGGTCGGATCATGATTTTTATGTGGTCACGGAAGCGGGACAGCAGGAATGGTTTCGCACCCATTCCGAATGGGCACCGGACGCGGACAAACTGGTGTTGTGGTTTCGCGAGACGGAACACGGCGTGAAGGGGATTTATGAAAGCGGGCATCTGATCGAGTTCGCGGTGTATGACCGGGATGAACTGCTGGCGTCGAAAATGAACGCGTACGCGGTGCTGCTGGATCGGGCGAATCTGGCGGCGGAGATCGCGCGCATCCAGGCGGCGGCAGGCGGGCCAAGTGAGACGCAGAGCGATCAAGCGCTGTTTGGGCAGTTTATCGCTAACGTGCTGGTCGGCGTTGGGCGGTATCGGCGCGGCGAACAGATCAGCGGGCGGACGTTTGTGGGCGTGTGGTCGATGTATGCGCTGCTGCGGCTGATCGGGAAACATTTTCCGGCGGCGGCGGGTGTGTCACTGGATAACCTGGATCCGCTGCGGCGGGTCGAGTTCGCGTACCCAGTGATCGGCACGGAGATTGACCGCCTGCTGGGGCTGGATGTGCTGCTGATGGCGCAGGGACTGCTTGATCTGGCGGAGCAACTGTTCCGGGATCGGATGGCGGATTATCCGGCGGGCGCGGTGGCAGCGGTGCGGAAGGTGATCAGTCGTTCGTGAGCGTCTATTAGTTATTGGATTACAACGAATAGCGACTTGGGCACATCCCCGCCCCCCCCTTTAAAGACA
>CAYYNB010000042.1:0-39210 GCA_964472565.1 uncultured Anaerolineaceae bacterium | reverse complement strand
GAAGCTGAGTAACTCGTTTTTCAACCCGATTAATAATCACAGTGGGACCGGCATGCTGGCCGGTCCCACTTATCATAATGAATTCTTTTTTAAGAAAGATAGAGGTCCGACTTGGCAGCAATACCCGATCAAACCCCTCTTTTGGAAGTGCGTAATATTTCTAAATCGTTTCCAGGCGTGAAGGCTCTCAGCAATGTAGATTTTAAAGTCTACGCGCACGAGGTAGTTGCCCTGGTCGGCGAAAACGGTGCAGGCAAATCGACCCTGATGAAAATTTTGTCCGGCGCTTATCGCATGGACACGGGGGAGGTCTACATCGACGGTCAGCTTATCCATCCTGAGAACCCGCACCATGCTCAAAGCCTGGGAATCGCCATCATTTATCAAGAATTTAACCTGACCCCCAACCAGACCGTTGCCACCAATATTTTCCTGGGACGTGAACCGGCATTTCTGGGGTCATTGGGTAAAGTTGCTATCGTGAACCGGCGGCAGATGCGGCAGGAAGCTGCCAAACTGCTTGAACGAGTCGGCGCGCGCTTTTCCCCCGATCAACTGGTCAGAAATCTGTCGGTTGCCGAGCGGCAGATGGTCGAAATTGCCAAAGCGTTGTCGGTGAATGCGCGGATTATCATCATGGACGAACCGACTTCTGCCCTGGGTGAAGGTGAAGTCAAAGTCCTCTTTGAGATCGTGCGCTCCCTCAAGGAACAAGGTCTGGGCGTCATCTTTATCACCCATCGGCTCGATGAAATCATGGCAATTGCGGACCGCATCGTAGTGCTGCGTGACGGCCAACAGGTGGGCGAAATGCCAATTCAAGAGGCCTCGCCGCAGAAAATCATCGCAGCGATGGTAGGTCGCTCCATCTCGGAGATGTACCAGAAGAAGGAAGCCCCTCCGGGCGATGTTGTGCTCGAAGCGCGCAACTTGTGCCGCAAAGGCGTAATCGAAGATGTCAGTTTTTCACTCCGGCACGGTGAAATCCTGGGCATTGCAGGGCTGGTTGGGTCAGGTCGAACGGAAATGGTCCGTGCTATTTTTGGGGCGGATCGGCTCACATCGGGTGAGATTCTGATCGAGGGCCAGCCAATCGACATTCGATCTCCCAATTCGGCAGTTCGGGCGGGGCTGGCATTAGTCCCCGAAAACCGGCAGTTGCATGGGCTGGTTTTAGATCAAGGCGTCGAACGCAACATTGTTTTGCCCAATCTGGATTGGCTTTCGAACTGGATCGGATTGCTCAAGCAAAAACAGGCGCGCGGTGTTGCCGAAAATTATGTCCGGCAGTTGAATGTCCGCACACCCAGTCTGGCGCAACGGGTCCGGCTGTTATCGGGCGGCAACCAACAAAAGGTCGTGGTTGCCAAATGGCTGGCAACGTCGCCTAAAGTGCTGATTCTGGATGAACCCACACGCGGTATTGATGTGGGCGCGAAGGCTGAAGTTCACGCATTGATGAGCCAACTCGCCGCCCAGGGCATCGGCATTATTATGATTTCATCCGAGATGCCCGAAGTGCTGCAAATGAGCGACCGCATCCTGGTGATGCATGAGGGGCGCATGACAGCCATATTAAACCGGGCAGAGGCAACTCAGGAAATTATCATGGCGCATGCCAGTGGAAAGTAGGACACGCCTGGCGGGTTGATTACCGATCCATCCAGCGCAGTAGCCAACTCGCCACAGTTCGTTCGATTCGACCCGCCGGGTAAAAAACCAGTTGGTCGCGTGTATCGAGTTCAAAGCCCATGCGGCGTTTGAATTCGTAACCTTCGCTACCATAAAAAATCGTTTGGGCACGCCAGTGATCCATCGCATACTGGATGTCTTCGTAACTCATCAAAAAATAGGCATATTCGGTTTTATGATCGCTGGCGTAGAGTGTTGCATAGGCAACACGGTTCGCGTCGTCGAAAAGCAGCAGCTTGTAGGCAACCAACTCACCATTGCAGTGTGCCAGCGCCCACCGGCAGTTATTTTCGGGTAGAACGGTGGTTGCGTTAACGGTGCGCGTTGTCCTGGCCGGGTTAAAAGGCTGGTGATAATGCTTCGCATGAATGGCCTGAAGGCGAAGAATTTCAGCGAGCGGGGGAGCTTCACGCTGTAATGAGATACTAATGCCCGCTTCTACCGCATGACGGGTGTTGTCCTTAATATTCCGATACGCCTTTTTGCCCTGCGCTTTTAGATCAGCCTTGTATGCTCCAAAAGACTCCCATTTAACCGTTAGATATGTTCCCGCATTCTGAAAGTGAAAATCCTTCAGAACAAAAAAATCCCCCCAGGGGTAATCCATTTCTACCGGAGAAAGATAGTCAGCTACGAAAAATGAAGAGTGCTGCCGGTGGAGCAGATCGACAGCAGCTCGCCGGATTTCGGCCATGAGTTCAGCCCAACAGTTTGGATCGGAGGGCATAAAAATCCCGGCATGCGTGGTATCTAGGGCAGTGCGGCAGGCCAGCAGAGGCCGCCGCCGGAGATAATGCGCCACGACGTAGCGTGCTATCGCATGCCAGGTCGGAATCATTTCGTCATCGATCACCCAAAAAATTGCGCCGCCAACGGGCTGCTCACCTTCCGTTCCCGCCAGATAAAATCCAGGATGACCATGGGCGATTTCTCCAAAATGACACCAATGCCAGCCCGCAAATGGATGCCCGCGCGTGACCTGATCCCACAGCGTCGGATCAACAGTAGAAATACCTTCAAAGAGGTTGATCTGCATATTTACCTCGTGTTGATAAACATAGCGCCTGGCTCTTATTTAGCTGTCCAGAATAATTATTCCTTCAGAAGTTCGGGATACTTCCGTGCGGCACTGCAACACGTCAGTCCAGGGGCGGTTGCCAATTGGAGCGGATTGGCCCGCTTTGCATGCCCACACAAGATCGAATTTTTTCCACCAGGAAAGGATTTCGACCTGTTCAAATCCGGCGGCACGCAGCAGTTCAGTAAATTTTTCGGCGCTCACAACCTTATCACCCCATCCCAGCGCTTCATTGCCGTGCGAGGTGAGCAGCAGTCCGCCCGGACGCAAAACGCGCGCGAGTTCACCTAAGGGGCCTTGCATGTTAGGCATGAGTTCTAATGCTTCGAGACAGCTCACCACATCAAAGCTATTGTCAGCAAAGGGCAGCGGCAGATTCTCATATTGAACGAGAGTTGCGCGCTCCTGGTAGGGGGCCAACTTGGCAGCAGCCTGTACCAACATGGCGCGTGAAATATCCAGCCCAATAATTGTACCTGTAAAATCAGGTTCTTTAAGCAGGATGAGCGGCAGTCGGGCGGTCCCAGTCGCCAGATCCAGTATCAACGCGGGCTGGTTTGGCCCCACCCGATTGATCATGGGAAGCGCCAGCATCTCCCGATCTTTTTGCTGCGTCTCTTTTTTCCCTTGATCATATTTGGCAGCCCATCGATCATAAAGCCAGTGCTGGATGCGGGGACTCAGGTGGACTGCTTCGTAAAAATAGATTTCTCGGTCCAGAAGGTACAAAATAACCGCTATAATCACCGCCCCTACAAGCCAGGGGATCATCGCTTCCTCGTACTTTCTTGTTACAACATTAAGATTCTAATATCTATTTTACCCGACTTTATCCATTCATAAAATGAAGAAGCGGACGGGTTATCGTTCGTTCCAGGCGTGCCGCCGGATAAAAAACCAGATTGTTGCGCAGATCATTTTCAAAGCCCATTCGGTGTTTAAACTCGTAACTGTGCGAACCATAAAAAATGATTTTGGCGCGGAGATCTTCAATGCAGCAGCGGATATCCTCGTAGCTTAGCAGAAAGTAAGCGTATTTCGTTTGATGATCACCGGCATATAGCGCGACAGTAGCAGTCCGGTTTTCCTCATCAAACAGCAGCAGTTCACAAGCCACCAGCCTGTCATCGCAGTAAGCCATGATCCAGCGGTAATTTATTTCCGGCAGGTGGGATAACGCCTCAATGGTGCGGCGGATCTCGGCGGGATTAAATACCATCTGATAGTGCTTTCGTTGAATGGCGATCAGATGGAGAATTGGATCGGGGGAGGATATCTGACGCGCTGCCGAGAGGGTGATCCCGCAGTTTTGGGCCAGCCGGGTATTGTTGCGGATGTTTTTGAACGTTTTTTTGCTAATGCTTTTTAGTGAAGCCAGATAACCGTCGAAGGTGTCCCACTTAACATTCAGGCAGGTTCCGTCATTGAGAAAATTCTCCAGTCGATAAAAGTTATTCCAGGGATAATCAATCTCGGCTGAGGAGAGAAAATCGGCTAGGAAAAATGAGCCGTGCTGCTGGCGCACCAGATCAACAGCCGTACGCCGAATTTCGGTCAGCACACGCTCACACTGAACCGGATTGGCAGGCAGCAAGAGACCTGTATGATTAGTATGGAGGGCTGTCCGGCAGACAACCAGGGGACGCGCGCGCAAATAGTGCGCGAAAAGACTTTGAACGATCCGGTTGGTGGAGGGAATCGGTTCATCATTGATGACCCAGAAGATCGCACCACCCACGGGTTGATCGCCATCAAACGCCACCAGATAATGCCCCTTGCGCCCATGGTTCTGCTCCCCATACTGGCACCATATCCATCCCGCAAATGGGTATCCGCGGGCAGCCTGGTTCCAGATATGGGGATCGATGGTGTGAATACCTTCAAATAGTTTGAATTCCATACGACCTTTATTTAGCGCTTAGCACGGCGTCGGGAATCTCGTCCTCGACATGACGTATGGGTGGATGCAGCAATGCAGCAAAGGCAGCTCCAGCAGAAAGCGTGCCCACTACAATGATCAACAAAGCGATACCGCGCCCTGGTCCTACGCCGATAATCTGGCCCACACTGTCAGCCAACCACCCGTGCTCACGCATGGCCGGTTCAAAAACGCCATCGGCCAGCGGGCCAGCAATCATCAACGCGAGCGGTTGAACTGATGACGCGATCAAATCTTGCATAGCGAATACGCGGCCCTGAATATCTTCGGCCACTTTCGTTTGCCACAAAGCCTGGTTGGAGCCTTTAATAATGGGCACCAGCATATAATAGCTGAATCCGGCTACAGTGATCAGTGTTAAGGAGGGGCGAAGTCCGGCTGTTGCGATCACCAATCCTGACAGGATACCGGGGAGCAATATACCATGAATCCGGCGTTTGGGGCCTCCCCAAACACCCATCACGGCAATTCCTAAAAACATTCCCACGGCCATTTGCGACATGGCAGCCCCCGCAGCATCAGGTGATGTTGTTTCAAACAGAAGTGGTTGTGCCAGCGGATACATAAACTCTAAAAAGAAATTGAGCGTTGCAAAATAGACCAACAGTCCTAATAGCCCGGGCCGCTCCATAATATAATGCCAGCCGATTCGCATATCGTGAACAATCGATGTATTTTGTCGAGTGTTGCTCTCAGACGCCTGCTTGTGGCGGGGAATAGGCACAAGCAGCAGCATAATGGTCGAAAAAATGAAGGTCGCAAAGTCAATAAATAACACCCCTTTCAGTCCCACATCTGACATGACATACAGGCTTCCTGCCAGCAGGGGGCTGATCATCTCGGCTAATCCTTCGCTGGCTTGTGACAGCGCGCTGGCACGACCAAGATGCTGTTTGGGCACGATAAGCGGGATCATAGCTGAATAGGCAGGCCATTGCAGCGTTCCGATAGTTGCCGCGATGGTTGTCAAAATATAAATGTACCCGATTCTGAGGTTTCCCGTGACAATCAACAAAAACACAACCAGCGCGGTCAGCGCGACTCCGGTATCGCCCACCACGATAACTAATTTGCGGTTCCACCGATCCGCGATCACGCCCGCTATCGGCGTAAAGAGTAAATGGGGCAAAACATAGGCGAGCGCGTTCAAAGTGAGCATACTCACCGAATCGGTTTGTTCGTAGATCCAGATACCCAGAGCAAAACTTGTCAGACCGGATCCAAGTGTCGAAGCGACTTCCCCGATCCAGATAATCAAATATCTTCTCATAATATTTCCGTAATATGGGTACAAGCTGACTGTTCAAATGCCATTGTAGCACAATACAAGAATTTGGGCGCACTCCCAAAAGGCTAAAGGACGCAGAGAAGGAGCAAATCAAAACGCGGGTGAGCATGGCATCAGCAAGCGGAGGAGACCATGAGTCTGTTTCTCTTTATGGAGGTGGTCAGCTACCGCCGCACCGTTCTAACAAGACTTTGAAGATTAGCATATACATTTGGTGATGAATAATACGTTTGCCTCAGAATAGATACCCGTACAATAAAGCGTAAATGGCTGGTTATGGCGGTTTGTAAGGGAAAAATTATACATGTTAACTGAACTGAGTGGACCGAGCAGCTCCGTCACCATCGGGCCGGACCTGTTGACGGTGATCATTGGTGAACGAATTAACCCTACCGGTCGTAAAGCCTTCAGTGCTGAACTGCAAGCCGGTAATCTGAGCCGCATTCCGCGTGACGCCCAGGCGCAGTTCTCAACTGGTGCGCAGGTATTGGATGTCAATGTGGGAGCGGCGGGGGTGGACGAAGTGAAACTCCTGCCGCAGGCGGTGCAGATGGTGCAGGATACGGTTGATGTCCCAGTATCTATCGACTCGCCCAATCCAGAAGCACTGGCGGCAAGCCTCAAAATTGCTAAAGGCCGGGCGCTGGTCAACTCGGTGAATGGCGAGGAGGCCAAACTCGCATCGGTGCTGCCGGTGGTCGCCGAATATGGCGCAGCGGTGATTGCCCTGTGTATGGATGACAGCGGCATACCGGAAACACCAGAAGCGCGGTTAGCGGTAGCCGAAAAAATCCTGGAACGGGCGCAAAAATTGGGCATCGGGATCGAAAGTATCTTGTTTGACCCGCTGGTACTCACGGTTGGCGCGAATCACCTGTCTGGTCGGATTACGATGGAGACGGCTAAACTCCTGCGCGCTAAACTGGGCTGCAACCTGACCGTCGGCGCGAGCAATGCTTCGTATGGAATGCCGGATCGGGAAATGCTTAACACGGTGTTTCTGGCGCAGTTGATCGCCATTGGTGTGAATGCGCCAATCTGCAATCCATTGAAAAACACGCTGACTGTGCGCGCGGCTGATTTGATGCTGGGCCGGGACGAGTGGGCGATGAATTATATCCGAACCTACCGCACGCTGAGTGCCATGCAGGAACCACCAGCATAACCCTGCGGTAGCACTGCATTGACTTTACATTTATTTCCCTAAAAGCATAGACCAGACTATGTGGGGGAGAGGATTATCGTTTAATATGCCTGTTTTCACGCCGGGACGTCGCTGGCAACCTCCATTTTATCCGTTCAAACGTGAACCGCTGGGGCGACGTTTGCTGGCGGCGCTGGAACGTTTGGTCAAAGGCCCACTGTGGGGTTGCCGCATGTGTGGTAACTGTATGCTCCAGGAAACGGCCTTCATTTGTCCGATGGAATGCCCCAAGGGAGCACGCAACGGCCCATGCGGTGGCTCGACGGCTGAACACTGTTATGTAGACGAAACCCGCCCCTGCATCTGGTATAAAATCTATAAACGCTCATTTGCCATGGGGCGCGAGGAAAGATTACTGGAAGTACTGCCGCCGCTGGACTGGGATAAGGTGGGGACCGAGACCTGGGGGGACGTATACCGGCAGGTGCGCAAACTTGGCTTGAAAAAAGTGACTGCTGGGTTAATAACCCGCGAGGCAGCTACCCGCGCCCAGACATGGGACTCGATTTTCGTGCCGATCCGCCAGCCGGACTGGTGGGAAGGTGATGATAAATACCATCCACCTGCTTACGCTGAACCGATCTCGGAATTGGAACGCCGCCTGCGTGCCGGGGAATTTGTCGTCACAGCAGAAGTCGCGCCACCATTGAGCACCGCGACGGATAAGCTCATCCGCACAATGCAATCGTTGAAACCTTATGTAACCGCCATCAATTTCACCGATAACGCCTCGGCCACACCGCGCATGTCCAGCTTGGCGTGTAGCGTAATTGCCATTCAGCAGGGCATTGAGCCGGTGATGCAGATCGCAGCGCGTGACCGCACGCGCATGGGATTGCAGTCGGAAGTGATTGGTGCGAACGCGCTGGGTATCCACAATATGCTGTGTATCTCCGGTGATCACAGCCGCATGGGGCCAGCGCCTTATGGCCGCTCCGATGTAGTTGACATTGACGCTGTGCAAATGCTGTGGATACTGCGCCGGATGCGCGACACAGGTAAATATCTCGACCAGCGCAGCCTGAAAAATCCACCCCAGGTTTTTCTGGGGGCAGCCGCTTCGCCCTTTGCATCTGAACCACACTTCCAGGCAATCCGCGAGCATAAAAAAATCAATGCCGGGGCACAGTTCTTCCAGACCAACTGTGTTTACGATCCGGGTGGCTTGGAAACCTGGTTGAACGAACTTGCTAAGCGCGACATCCTGGATAAAGTGTATATTCTGGCCGGCATTGCGCCGCTGAAAAGTCTGAAAATGGCACAGTACATGAACGCTAATGTGCCCGGCGTCAGCATTCCAGCGACGATTCTCAAACGGCTGGAAAACGCGGGCGATGGTGCAGCCGAGGAGGGCATAGCCGTTGCCCTGGAATTGATCCAGGCCATCCGTTTGTTGCAGGGCATCCATGGTATTCACCTGATGCCAGTGAATTGGGATGACATCGTGCCGCGCATCGTGACCGAAGCCGGATTGGCTGCTGTATCCCCGGCAGCCGAGTAAAACATCGAAGACACATTCCGCAATAGCTCCGCTTCGCCTCTTTTCCTCCTCTATTCATCCGCCCCTTCCCTCAGGGAAGGGGTAAAGAAAAGATTGGCGCAGCCTTAGCACGCGTTCTCAGCTTTAACAGGATCAGTTCTCTGCTGGCGCTTGTGGCGCACAATCAGATATTGCGCGTGGGTCCACAGGAGCGGATTGGCAATTGGCCCGCGCTGTTTCACCCAGGCCTCATAATGATCGGGGTGAGCTAACATCACGGTATTTACTTGTTCGGGCAGGTTGAGATCGCCATCTGCCTGATCTTCACTCCAGGCAATAAGTGCATCCGCGCGTTGAATATCCCCAATTTCTAAATAATACCAGGCAAGCCACAATGCCAGCAGTACCCATACCCCGCCCCCATAATACACATCATCAAGATGGCGGTGAACTCCACTGCCGTGTGCATGGAGTTCGCGTTCGATGCGGGCAACCGTTCGCTGCATGATTGGTTCAGTCGGGCATAATAAGCCATGTGGCACCGCAATACCGAGTAGGTTGGCATCTACCATATCCAACCCGACCGATTTGGCGAGTTCATGTGTGGGAGTCAGTCCATTGGTAAGGACAAAATCGCGGATAGCTTGGGTGGTCGCGCTAAAGTCGAGTGCAGGAACTAGTTTTTGTGCCGCCACGAGGCCAGCATAGATCGCACCTAGTGTGCTGATGTGTACATCTGTACCGCGCTCTTCCCAGCAGTCGTAACATGGAGTTTGCCAGAGTGCTGCCAGATAACGGGCGGCTGTAATCACCGCGTGTTCCCAGTCCACTGGCAGAGGGATCAGACGCGAATATTTTGTGAATTCAGCTAATGACCATAACCATGTTCCTGCACCATCCAGTTGAAATTCGGGCCAGTCACCCGAATCGGCATCTCCGTTAGCATGGTAACGCGCGTTCAGCGTCTCAGAACGCAGTAAAGGCTGGCCTGCTTTGGCTCGCTCAATGCTCCGCTCTAATTGATCGGCGTGGCTGTTTATTACTTCCACACACCAGGCGTGAAATCGGCTGGCGCTGTCCCACTGCGAGTTCATGTTGCCCTGGTGAGACACGCTGACCTGCCAGCCTTCTAAGGTAAGGGCGTAGGCGATGAATGCGCCATCACGGAACCAGGAGAACTGGTAGTCAGGCATGGTCGGGCAAGCGAGATAGGCTCCACTGGGCTGCTGATTGTCTAGTATCACGGACAAACTATGACGGTGAAGCGGCTGATCGTGTAGATAAAGGGTCATGGCTGGTACTCCACGACAATTATCGTCCAATAGTCGAGGCGGGGCAGAGTGAAAAAGATAGCATCTGCTTCAGTCGTAAACGAGATGGGCTGTGCATCGAGGGTGTCACCATCCGGGGAGGCCCACCATACGGCAGCTATTGGACGCTCAGTGACTATTTGGACTGCCAGGTCCACAAGTGAATCTGGTCCTTGGTCAAGCGGCGTGTCCCATTTACTCGTATCGACGCCTATGAAGTTGATTAGGCTGAAGGTCTCAAAGTTCTCACCCTGGCGTGTGATCGTGGCAACCTGATCTTTAGCCCGCATCTTGCTGGTATCAATACCCTCAATAGTCAGCGCTTCGGCGCGCTGCGGAGCATTGGTCGTGTTCAGCGAGAGTACCTCCTCGTATCGCACGAAAAAATCATAATAGTTCTGCATGATAAGTTGCAGGGCTTCATCCATCTGGCCGTACTTTGGAAAGTATGGATCAGCCAGCATTGCTTGCGGTTCACCCAGTTCCAGATGCGACCCTCCGCTCGCGAAAATCACAGCATTAGACAGCCGGACATTCGCGCTATTTGCCGGGTGAATATAGGCTGCAATGATAACGGGTTTGCCGCCGCTGAGATTTTCGGCGCTGGCAATGATACGATGCAGATCCAGAAAGTCGCGGTAGGGAGGCCAGACTTCGATGTAGACTGCATCCTGATCCGCCGAGGCGACAGTATCAACCGGCCAGTTACCCACGGCGTTGAAGATCACAGCCCCAGAGTCGCCGCGCTTCGCTTGCACGATTTCTGCGGTACGGTTGATAAAGCCAGGAATAGCTTCGGCCAGATCGACACGTTCTCCGCTGAAGTTATAGCCGGTTTTAGGCGCACCATACTGATCCAGATGAATGCCGTCAAACGGTAAACCGTCCAACACTCGTTCAAACTCAGCCATTAAATGATCGGTCCAGGGCGAGTCAGGGCTGGGATCCATGATCATCAAAAAATTATCACCGAACACATAAGGATGTTCTGAGCGCTCAAACAAGGCCCATTCGGGATGTTCCTGATAAAAAGCAACCGATGCGCCGTAGATCGCTGTGTAGGGCATGGCCGCAATCTGGCGTGTATGTGCGGCTTCGATGAGTTGCCGCACTGTATCCAACGACATCTGACGACCTAACAAATCGCTGTAATTTCCTTCAGTTGGGAGCAGCGATTCATGTCGGTACTGCCAGTCGTAAAACTGCAACCCATTCACATGATGCTGCGTAATCCAGTCCATGGTTTCGTTTATGTTACTGCGCCCTGCCTCAAACTGACTCAGGAACCCATAACGCGGCGCTTGGAGCCAGTTATCCAATACATCGAAAGCGGTGGAACCGACCGCCAGAACAGTGCCATCGTTAGCCAGGAGGTTAACAGTCAATCCATACCCGCGGGGGGAAAGGGTAGGAGGAAACCAACTTAGATTGGCCCTTCCGTTAGCCAGGGGCATGCTGAATGTATCGACGACTTCTGCCAGGTGTGTGATCACCACCTCCATATTCGCCCCGCCCGATGACATCACGTTGAAGGTCGCGGGTTCACCTGGCACAAAAAAAGCTTTTGTCGGCACCACCACTATTTTAATTTCTTCCACTTGCATAAATGCATGTCCTCCCGGAGCCAATATTAAAACCAGTAACATGATCAAAACCACGCGTCTCATCCCTTCACCGCCCCTGTCGTAATTCCCTGGACAAAATAGCGTTGGAACATAATAAAAATGACAACGGTGGGAACTACGGCGGTGAGTGCTGCCGCGAAAATCAGTCCCCAGTCAGAGGTATGAGCGCCGCGAAAATTGGCAATTGCGATGGGTAGCGTCCGTTTTTCTACATCCGTTAATACCGTTAATGCCCAGATATATTCATCCCATGCCCCCAGAAAACTGAACACAGCAACTGTACTTAAGGCGGGCTTGGCTAACGGCACCATGATGCGAGCAAAGATCGTAAAGTGGTTTGCCCCGTCAATGAGCGCCGACTCTTCAAGTTCGCGGGGCAGAGATTCAAAGAAACCCCGCAACAGGAACATGTTAAAAGCCATTGCACCGGCGGAATATACGAGGATCAACCCGTTGAGGCTGTTGAGCATATCCAATCGGGTAGCCAGGAGAAACTGCGGGATAATAAGCATCATGTTCGGAACCATCATCATCGCTAAAACGACATAAAAGATGATGTTTTTGCCAGGGAAGTCGAACCGGGCAAACGCATAAGCCATCATCGCAGTAAGAGTTGTGACCACAATTGCAGTCGTTAATGCTACTCGTATGCTGTTCAACAATGCCGTGTCAAAATTGCGGCTGTGAAAAGCCGTGTCGAAGTTCTGCAAGGTCGGATTATCAGGGATAAACTGTAGCGGAAATTCCGGTACATAGGCGTTGGGCTTGAAGGCCGTGCTGATCATGTAGGCGATGGGCGCCATCGCGACCACAACCCCCAGACATAACAGGATAAAGATCGTAATCTGAAATCGGCGCTGGCTGCGATTATGAATCGAATGCATGGAAAGAGTCGTCTCTCTCATCGAAACGCCACGTTTAATCATTGCCTGACTCCCGGAAAAGCCGCATCTGCAAGAAGCTGACAAACACCACTATCGCGGCCAGGATATAACTCAATGAAGCCCCATAGCCAAAGCGCAAACGATCAAATGCTCTATCATACATATAGCTCAACACCACTTCGGTACGATGCAGCGGGCCACCACCCGTAATCAGGTAGATCGAGACAAACGCCTGAAACCCACCGATCATCAGTGCAACCATGATGAATAGTGTTGTGCGCCGAATCAGGGGTATGGTGACATTTTTGAATTGTTGCCATTCGCCTGCCCCATCTATCGCGGCACTTTCATATAATTCCACGGGAACGCCTTGCAGCGCGGCTAAGAAAATCACCATCGTCCACCCAACGCCTTTCCAGATGCCCAAGACATAAATGATAATCCAGGCTGTTTGGGTTTCGCTCATCCACATTACAGGCTTGTCGAGTACACCAAGAACCGATACCAGTATATAGTTCACGAAACCGCCGGGGTGGGAACTGAACAAAAACTGGAATAAGAAGCTGACTACAACCCAGGATGTGACCACCGGTATATAGTAAATCGCCCGAAAGATGCGTTTGCCGATGAATACTCGGTGAACTAATACGGCCAATCCTAAGCCGATGATCATCTGTCCCACAACGGTGACTGCGGCATAACGCACGGTATTTTTCAGTGCCATCCAAAAATATTTGTCGTGCAGCGCTTCTTTATAATTTTCCAGGCCGATGAATTCACTATGCTGTCCAGGCATAATTTTCCAGTCAAAAAAACTGATATACAGTTCATAGCCCAGCGGGTAAACCATCCACAGCACGTAAAGTGCGAGACCGGGCAGTAAAAACAGGTACGGAACATACCAGCGATGGTGCAATTTGGAGCGCATGGCATAGACTCCACTTCTTTAGGGCTGAAATTTTTGTTGTTCAGGGACAATATGAGCGAGGGGGAGAGCAGACCATTCGCTCTCCCCTCCTAAACTGAGTTATTCTTCGGCCAACATCTCGTCAATCTCTTCGGCGGCGAGGTCTAATGCTTCCTGGGCTGATGCTTCACCACGCAGGATCAACTGGCCTGCATCCGTCAGAATTTCTTCCATCTGCGACCATGCGGGGTGGGGTGTACGCGCTTTCGCTGTCTCAAGCTGCTGTAGGAACGTTGCATAGTAGGGATGGTTCTGGAAGTAATCGGTTTCGAGTAGCGCCGGGACAACCGCAAGCTGTCCCACTTCGGACATCTTCAACTGGTATTCGTCGGACTGGGTGAACCGGATGAATTCCATGGCTTCTTCAGGATGCTGTGAGCCAGCAAAGAGTGCGATATTCTCACCGCCAACCACAGAGATTGAACCACCTTCACCCGAAGGCATCATCGTAGCTTGAATTTCAAAATCGGTATACTGCGCTTCAGCAATCGGGTACATCCATGGGCCGTCCAACATAGAGGCGAATACATCAGTAAAGTAACCTGTACCCGTATCCATGCCGCCACCCAGATAGGACGGGGAGAAGCAGCCCTGCTCCACCATGTCAGCCAGAAATTCATAAGCTGCAACCGTCTTTTCGCTGTTCAGGTATCCCGTAGCGGTTGTAATTTCCGGATCGGTAATATCACCACCGAAGCTCCAGATCCAAGGCAGAACTGCCCAACCATATGTGCCGCCATCACTGAACAGGTACTTATCATCACCCAACGCTTTGATCGGCTCGCAGAGCGCTTTCAACTCATCGATGGTTGTTGGGGGAGCGGCAATTCCTGCCGTATCGAAAAGTGTCTGGTTATACATAAACACGCGGGTGTTGGTATCAAGTGGCAAACCCCAATAGTGACCATCGTAGGCATTGGTCGAGAGCGGCCCAGGGAATACTCGGCTAGCCAAATCCTGAAAATCGGGCATAGCTTCATCCAAGGGGGTCAGCACCTCCAACTGTGCAAATTCTGGCGACCAGATGATGTCTAAACGGGCCAGATCGGGACCTTCGCCGCCAGCCAGGGACGTAAGCAGGGTCTGTCGGAATTCGCCATAGGGGAACGGAACGGATTCGACCTTGATGTTCGGATGCGATTCTTCGAACATGGGAATCAAGGTGTTGACCAGCATTTCGTTTTCGGGCGACGTTTCGTTATAGGTGTGCCAGAATTTGATGGTGACGGTGTCTTGTTTACCCTGGGTGATGCCGGCGGGGATGGTCAGGGTCAGAACTAAAATCAACAAAGCCAGACGACGAAACATTTTTCTCTCCTTATCGATAGAAGTAATCTTTTTGAACGAGAAAGCGAAATTGCCTTATGAGTCGTTTGTCCTCCTGAATGAACCGGTTCAGATAGCTAAAAAAATAAAAGACTAGGTAGGGCGGCCTGTTGAGTTACGGATCTGAAGTT
This sequence comes from uncultured Anaerolineaceae bacterium, assembly GCA_964472565.1. Lineage (GTDB taxonomy): Bacteria > Chloroflexota > Anaerolineae > Aggregatilineales > Aggregatilineaceae > DATAMF01. Next base: position 24,286 of record CAYYNB010000042.1, on the reverse strand, counting down.
CGGGTTTAATCAGTTGCCGCGACAGATGTTCAGCAGGCTTATCAGCGATAATCGATTGAAGTAAGACAAAGAGCATTTCTGCGATCTGATGAGTTGGTTGGCGAATAGTTGTAAGTGGGGGGGGCCAGTAGCGAGCCAGTGAAATATCATCAAAACCGACCACTGAAATATCTTTTCCCACCTTTAAGCCGCGTGCCTGAATGGCTCGCATCGCCCCAAATGCCATCCGGTCATTGTTGCAGATAACGGCGCTTGGCGGACGACTTTGATCCAGTAGATAGTGCATCCCCATCTGCCCTGATCGCTCGGTAAAGTCGCCTTCAACCACCAGATTCATATCAATGGGTGCCCCGGCGGCTTTCATTCCTCGCTGGAAACCAGACCATCGATGGTGAGCCAGATATTGTTCGCCGGGAGGCGATACATAGCCAATCCGGCTATGACCGAGTTCGGTTAGATGCTGCACCGCCAGTTCAATCCCATAAGCGCCATCAACATCAATCCAATGGACATCCTTTTCCCCGTTGCAACGACCAAAAACGACAAAAGGGAAATTCTCTGCTTGAAGAAAAGCCAGGCGCGGGTCGTTATCTCGAATCGCGAAAAGGATCAACCCATCTACCTGCCGTCCACGTACTAATCGCTGATATAGTTTCAGTTCACCAGGACCAACCGGAATTGTCCAGAAGGTCAGACCTATTCCAGTTCCCATTGCTGCTGTGCTGACGCCATCAATCAGATCAAGTACAAATGGGTCTGGCTCACTTGGTTTATCCGTCAGTCGTAATTCAGTGCGGACCAGCCCGATGGTTTCTGTTAGCTGAGTATTCAGGCTGCGAGCGGCAGCACTGGGGTGATAGTTTAGAGCCTCAATGGCGGCAAGCACTCGTTCGCGTGTGTCGGGGCGCACTAACGGACTGTGATTCAGCACATTAGAGACAGTTCCCACTGACACTTTAGCATATTTTGCGACATCTCGAATTGTTGCCATGCACGCCTCTCTTGAACCGGTCCAATTTTATTAAAGCAGGATTCCAACAGTTTGTCAACCACCCAGCCTGATAAAATGTATTCGCTTGTTATATCCCCGGGTTAATGTCGCCGGAAAATTTATCCTCTTGGCAGCCCACAAGTTTGAAACACTTGATCTAGATCAACAGAGTTGATACCTGTCAAGGTGCTTCTACTCATCAAGGGTTATGCTGTGATCAGATTTGGGAGACAGCTTATGAACAGGGTTTGGGTTCCGCTGATCAATCGTAAACGGTGTACAGCCTGCGGTCATTGTGCCGCCGGATGCCCAACCGGGGCGTTGGGGTTAGTTGAAGGTCAGGCTGTTATTGTGCAGCCAGAGCTGTGTACTTATTGCGGCGTGTGCGAGGAAATTTGTCCAAACGGCGCGATTGAACTTCCCTACGAGATCGGATTTTCGCAAAACTATCAAGGTGACGAAAAATGACACATAAACGCTTTGTGATACTCACATTAGCCGCTGTAATCGCTGGATTTCTCCTTACGGCACCCAATCAAACGCTGAGCGCAGCAGGAACAGTAACTGTCACCTATACCTTAATAACCGGAGGAGACACCGGGCAACTGGTATTTGTTGGTGTTGGGGGCGAAATTGATGGGATAGTCAATCCGACGCTAACGGCTAATCCGGGTGATGTAATCCAGGTCAACCTCATTAACGGGGACGGCATGTTACATGATTTTGTGATTGACGAATTAAACGTCAAAACAGAACAGTTTTCTGAACAGGAAAAACAATTCTCCGTTACCTTTACTGCCGATCAAATGGGCGAATTTGTGTACTACTGCTCTGTGCCTGGACATCGCCAGGCTGGAATGTGGGGAACTTTGGTCGTTGGGCACGCTGCAACCGAAAGCGCACAAGGGATAGATATTATTCGCAACCCGGCAGATGTACCCGCGCCGCTGGCGCAGCGGGAAGCACAAACGGTCAAAGTGGAACTGGTTGCAGAAGAAGTGGTCGGGCAGTTGGCCGATGGAACCACCATGACCTATTTTACTTTTAACGGTCAGGTTCCCGGCCCGATGCTGCGCATCCGAGTTGGTGATACAGTTGAAGTCCATTTTCGCAACAATACAACCAGCCAGTTCCCCCATTCCGTAGACTTCCATGCTGCAACCGGACCCGGAGGTGGAGCAGTCTACAGCAATCTTAATCCCGGTGATGAGGCAACTTTCTTCTTCAAAGCACTGAGTCCCGGCTTGTTTGTATATCACTGCGCCACGCCCAGCGTAGCGCATCATATCGCGAGCGGGATGTACGGCATGTTATTAGTTGAGCCGGAAGGTGGACTGCCTCCGGTTGATCGCGAGTTTTATGTGATGCAAGGCGAAATTTATACCGAGGAAAGCTACGGCACACCTGGCTTCGTACACTTTGATCACGAAAAAATGCTCGCCGAAGCGCCAGAATACTTTGTCTTTAATGGCGCAGCAGCAGGATTAACGAGCGAAGCCAAGTCGCTGCATGCCAATGTTGGCGAAACCGTGCGGCTATTTTTCGGTGTGGGCGGTCCGAACTTCACGTCCTCGTTCCACGTTATCGGCGAGATCATGGATCGAGTATACGACCAGGGATCGATTACCAGCCCGCCGCTTACGGATGTACAAACAACCCTTGTGCCGCCCGGTGGAGCCGCGATGATTGAGTTCAAGCTTGATGTGCCCGGTCGGTTTATGCTGGTGGATCATGCACTAAGTCGCCTGGAACGTGGATTGGTTGCCTACTTGATGGTCGATGGAGAAGCTGATCCTGCCATTTTCGATGGCGAACTGACAGCGGGTTCCGGTCATTAGAACCCGCCTCGCAATAGCGCGCACTTCCATATAAGATAAAAACGCCCTCATCTGCTGGGCGTTTTGCATGAATGAGCAGCCAACTATACTTTACTGCGAGGAGCGCCGATTGGCTATGTTGGAAATTGCAGTGCTCACTGGAGGACATCATTATCATGTGCCTGCTTTTCACCGCTTATTTCGTGAACTGCCGGGCATTGATGCCTATATTCAACATATGGCGGATTTTGTTGCATCTCCGCCCGATGTTCGACAGGCCTATGATGTCCTGGTGTTTTACACCCATCTCCAACACGGACTGGATGATTTAGGACTTCGACCAGGAAGCACTGATTCTGTTCATTCGGTATTGGAAAAATTGGGAACCAGCCGTCAGGGACTGGTTATAATGCACCACAGTTTGCTGGCCTTTCCCGGTTGGGATGTGTGGAATGCTGTGGTTGGCATGCCAGATCGATCTCTATCAAAATATGCGCATGGTCAAACCATCCGCTGTCACATTGCCGATTCAGATCATCCGATCTGTACCGGATTGGATGATTGGATCATGCGGGATGAAACCTACCTGATGCCGGACGCTGCTGGGGAAAATCATATTTTGATTACCACTGATCATCCTGCTAGTATGACAACGCTTGCCTGGACGCGCGAGTATAAGCTGAGCCGGGTGTTTTGTCTGCAAGCCGGAGACGATCAGGACACCTGGGCGAATGTCAATTTTCGTGTCATGCTGGCGCAGGGAATTAAATGGTGTGCCCAACGCTAAGAGGAGCTATGATGGCTGCTGTCGCACAAGATCGTCACTATTGGGTTGAGATGCTTTATCAGGTCGTGAAGCCTGTCTTCAGTGCGTTAGCTGAAGGTCGGCTGAAGGCTGTGATGCCTGTTGAGACAGCACACCCGCGCCCACGCGATCATGTCGCGCATCTCGAAGCATTTGGGCGCGCCCTGGCCGGGGTTGCGCCCTGGCTTGCCGCCCCTGATCTGGATAAGGAAGAAGCGGCCTTGCGCGATGAAGTTTTGTTATGGGTCCGGCAAGGACTGCGGATGGCCTGCGATCCGGCGTCGCCGGATTATATGAACTTTGCCGGGACATCGAACAGCGATAATCGCCAGCCCCTGGTAGATGCCGCCTTTTTGACTTACGGTATCTTACGTGCGTTGCCGGTGCTGTGGTATGGCCTTGATGCCCAAACCCAGGAATGGGTGATTAAGGCCGTAAAGCAGTGCCGGATGATTGTGCCTAATTACAACAACTGGTTGCTGTTTGCCGCAATGATTGAGACATTTTTGCACTGTGTTGGTGCAGACAGTGACCATCTGCGCATTGATGTAGCGCTGCGTCAGCACGAGTCATGGTACCTCGGCGATGGCGCGTATGGAGATGGCCCGCAGTTTCACTGGGATTACTATAACAGCTACGTGATCCAGCCGATGCTGTTGGACATTGTGGAAACAATAGCCGGTGTTAATCCTGTGTGGGATCGACTCCGCGAAGGATTTCGGATGCGGGCGCTGCGCTATGCTGCTGTCCAGGAACGGTTGATTGCACCGGATGGTTCTTTTCCTGTGATCGGACGTTCCATCTGCTATCGAAATGGCGCGTTTCAACTGCTCGCCCAAATGGCGCTGCGGGATGATCTGCCCCCTGATCTAACTCGTGCCCAGGTACGTGGTGCGCTCACGGCTGTGATCCGGCGGACACTCGGCGCACCGGGCACATTTGATCCGGCGGGATGGCTCACGCTGGGACTGGCTGGACACCAACCCGACCTTGCCGAGTCCTACATTTCCACCGGGAGCTTATATTTATGTACAGTTGGCTTTTTGCCGCTCGGATTATCCCCCGCTCACCCATTTTGGACGAGTGAGGCCGTTCCCTGGACTTCGCAGCGGGTTTGGTCCGGCGGTGATCTAAAAGCAGATAAGGCTTTCGACCGGAATATTGTGGATTAAGCGCATTCCCGGCGTTTACCCAACGGCATATTGGCCTGCTGTGAATTTGCGGTATGATGGCGTCACCGAGTTGAGTGATATGGGATTGGGATGGTGAACTTCCTGTTTATTCTGGTTATCTTGCTGACTACTCTGGTTGGCTTTGCCCCAGCAAATCCTGCTCCGCCTGCTGTCCCTGCTGCACCTGCTGCTCCGGCGATCCAGGGACATCCGGGCTGCGCGGGCATTACAGCCCAAATATTACAAACCCCTGAATGTGATGCGGTTATGGCGGCGCAGCCCTATCCTGACGTAACGCCGGTCCCCTACGATCTTGGCGTGATTGCGGGGCAGGATTTTATCTATTTTGATGCTGACGAAGTGCCGCTCTACGATGCTCCCAATGGTAATGTGGTTGAAAATCTCACGGCTGGCCGCAGCGGCTATTTTAATGTGCTTCAAACATCCGGTAATTGGGCCGAGATCCGTCCAGGCCGCTGGGCCTCGCTTGAAAACGCGATCTTTGCCGAACCCTCGACCTTCACCGGCGTCATCATCAACCATATGGAGATGCCCTTCGCCTGGGCAATTAATACGCACTGTACTTCATTAACGCCCGGTGGTCGGCGTAACTGCCAACAATCGGGGTCATTCAGTCGTTACGATCTGATGAACATCTATGCCACCGTGCATGTGGGTGAATTGGACTGGCACCTTGTCGGCCCCAAACAATGGGCGATCCAAACAAATCTCAGCATCGTGCATCCCACACCGCCTGCCGTTTACAACTGGCGGTGGGTGGGCGTGAGCACCTATGAGCAAAACCTGGTTGCTTACGAAGGGGAACGCCCCATGATGGCAACGCTGGTTTCTACCGGCGATATGGACGAGGAAAAGTGGCAAACCGATCCCGGTGTATGGAAAGTCGAGCTGTTTTGGGAAGTGGGGCCAATGGAAGGTGCCGCTGGGAGCGACAACTTTTATGCGCTCGATCAGGTCCCGTATCACATGTATTTCAATTGGCGCGAAGCGCTGCACGGCGTCTACTGGCACGACAATTTCGGCTACTACTGGTCGCATGGCTGTGTTAATCTCAGTGTGAGCGATGCCAAGTGGCTGTGGGACAACTGGATTATCATGAACACCCGTGTCTATGTGTACGACGAAAAGCCCGGCTAGCGGCATCTCTTTCATAAGATTCACACAAAGTTAGAGTATTCTGGATATAAACAGAGTTTCTGCCTTGCCGTGAACAGGAGCTAACCATGCCTCGCTCGATCTTAATCGCAGATGACGATGCCCAACTGCGCCGTACCGTACGGGCCTATTTGGAAGAGTCGGGTTACACTGTGTTTGTCGCGGGCAACGGCCAGGATGCCCTGTTCAGCATGCGCCATGAGCATCCCGATCTCATTCTGCTCGATGTGATGATGCCCGAAATGGACGGTTTTGAGGCGGCACGGCTGATTCGAAAGGAAAGCGCGGTCCCGATCATCATGCTCACCGCTCGTGATGACGAAGCCGATCAGACCGCCGGGTTGGAACTGGGAGCCGATGATTACGTCACCAAACCCTTCAGCCCACGGGTACTGGTTGCCCGGGTGAAAGCCGCTCTCCGCCGTGCTTATGGCGACCTCGCCGGTGAATCGGTCATCTTGCGTGTCAATGGCCTGCTGTTGAAAGAAGAATCCCGCGAGATCACCCTGGATGCTCAGCCGCTTGACCTTACGCGTTCTGAATTTGATTTGTTGGCGGCCCTCATGAACCGGCCAGGGCGCGTTTTTACTCGCATGGAACTGTTGGAACATACCCAGGGTGAGGCTTTCGCGGCCTATGAACGCACGGTGGATGTCCATATCAAAAATCTGCGCGCAAAATTAGGGCCAGCCGGCGACCTGATCGAGACGGTGTATGGCGTAGGGTATCGGATGCGCAGCGATGAATAAACTCTGGGTTCGGCTGGCCTCAATTTTTGTAATCATATCGCTCCTCACTGTAGGCATCGTTGCCGTTATCGTTAATCAGACCACAACGACCAGTTTTCGCCGTTATGTCGGGCAGCAGAACATGGTGAACAGCAGCAGTGATCTCATCCAATCGCTGGAAAACCTCTATGCCGCTGCCGGATCATGGGACGGAGCACAGGACCTGTTAACAAGTGGGCGTGGCAGTGGGCGCGGTGCAGGTCAGGGGCGGGGCGGCGAAGGCGGCCCTAGTTTTTTATTAGCCCAATCTGACTATACGGTGATCGCCGCCAACGATCTGTCTCAAATTGGGCGCACATTAAACCAGAATGAACGTGAAATCGCGCTGGCTTTGGTGACTGATGGTAAGACCGTTGGGTATCTTGTTCGCGCAACTGCGGGGATGCAAGCGCTTGATCACGCCCAGCAGAATTTTCTTGACGATGTATCACGCGCCCTGACGCTGACGGCGGGTATTGCGGTTCTGCTGGCGGTTGCCCTCGGCTTGGGATTCGCTTGGCTGCTGGTTCGCCCCCTAAGATATCTGAGGACATCGGCGGCGCAAATTGCACGCGGTGAACTGGGAACCCAAATGCCGCTGAGCGGGACCAGCGAATTCCGCGATGTAGCAGCGGCTTTTAATGCCATGTCCGCCGCTCTGGCTGAAAGTCAGGTGCTTCGTCAGCGCATGACGTCCGATATTGCGCATGAACTGCGCTCCCCGGTTAGCGTCATGCGGGGCCAGCTCGAAGCCATGATGGATGGCATCTTTCCGCTTAATACGGAACAGTTGGCGGTTGTGTATGACCAGACTCTGCATTTAGGGCGGTTGATCGAAGACTTACGCACATTAACGCGGGCCGAAGCGGATCGGCTGCCGCTCGAAATAACACAGGTCGCCCCCGGCAGTCTGACACAGCAGGTAGTATCCGATTTTGCATCGCTGGCGCAGGATCAGGGGATAGCGCTCAGTACCAATACGAATGATAATTTACCTTCCATCAAGGCCGATGCGGGCCGTTTGCGGCAGGTTCTTGCTAATTTGGTTTCCAATGCCCTGAAACATACTCCCACAGGGGGGCAAGTCACGGTGACAACCACTCAGTATGGGTCTTTTATTCGTTTCGTCGTATCCGACACCGGGCCAGGCTTAACCCCGGAACAGGCGAAGCATATCTTTGAGCGCTTCTATCGTACCGACGAAGCCCGCCAGCGGGATCAAACTGGCTCCGGTCTGGGGCTGGCAATCAGCCAGGAACTCGTCCGTCTGCACCAGGGCCGTATTTGGGTGGAGAGTCAGGTGGGGCAGGGGAGCCAATTTATAGTTGAACTCCCCATCGGTCTATGAGGTCAGCAACAGATGGTCAGTATCCTTGAACTGGCTCATATACAGGTGGTGATAAAAACCACCTTGCTCCAGCAGTTCATGATGCGAACCTCGCTCGATAATTTCACCGTCGCGGATAACAAGAATATTATCCGCATTCCGAATGGTGCTCAGCCGGTGCGCGATCACAAAGCTGGTCCGCCCACTCATCAACCGTAACATCGCATCCTGAATCTGCACTTCGGTGCGGGTATCAATGCTGCTGGTTGCCTCATCCAAAACCAATATACCCGGATCAGCCAGAATCGCCCGTGCAATGGCAAGCATCTGGCGCTGACCCTGGCTGAGATTACCCGCCCGTTCCGACAGCACGGTTTCGTATCCGTGCGGCAGGTGACGGATAAAATGATCCGCATTCGCCATTTTCGCGGCGGCGATCACCTCGTCGTCAGTCGCGTCCAACCGCCCGTAGCGGATATTTTCCATAACCGTTTCAGAGAAAAGATAGGTATCCTGAAGCACAATCCCCAATTGACGGCGCAGATCGCTTCGTCTCACATCGCGGATGTCGTTCCCGTCGATAGTGATACAGCCAGCATCCACATCATAGAACCGTGACAGCACATTAATAATCGTCGTTTTACCCGCTCCGGTGGGGCCAACCAGTGCAATCATCTGTCCCGGCTGCGCGTCGAGGTCGATGTGCTTCAGCACGGGAATATCGTAACCAAACGAGACATCCTCAAACTGAACGCTGCCGTTTATGGTTTCCAGCGGGTGCGCATCGGGAGCATCGTTCAGTTCGGGTACCTCATCCAGAATCTCAAAGACACGTTCTGCTCCCGCCAGTGCGGACTGGATCGTGCTGAACAAGGTGGAAATTTCATTCAACGGGCGGCGAAGTTGTTGAGCATAAGTCAGGAAGCTGGCGATAAGTCCAACCGTCGTCACCCCCTCAATTGCCATCCAACTGCCCACGCCCGCCACAATCGCAAACCCGATGTTATTGATCATATTGCCGCCGGGACCCAACAGACCCGCATAGGTTTGTGCCTGAATGGATGCCGCTTGCAGCCGCCGGTTGGCCCGCTCGAAATCCTCGATCACGTTCGGTTCGCGGCCATAGGCGCGAACGGTTTTCCCGCCGCTGATCGTCTCCTCAACCAGTCCGTCTAACTCGCCCAGCGCATCCTGTTGTTCGCGGAATCCTTTCCGCGTGTTGCGCGCGATGTAACGTGTCATCGCCGCCATGCCGGGCAGCACGATCAGGCTGAGCAGCGCCAGCGGAACATTGAGCGCCAGCATCATCACCATGACGCCAGCCAGAGTCAGAAAACTGGACAAAAAACTCGCTACACTTTCGCTCAGAACCGTATTCACGTTTTCGACATCGTTGGTCAACCGGCTCATGAGGTCGCCGTGCGAGTGTTGGTCAAAGTACCGTAGCGACAGAGTTTGCAGCTTGTCAAACACGGCCTGACGAAGTTCTTGCACCGTATGTTGTGCCACCTGGATCATCAAAATCGATTGAACCCACGTAGTGAGCGTCAGCACCAGAAAGATGGCAATCATAATAACAGCGAGGCGCGCTAATCCATCCTGATCCCCGGTCAGGATATAGTCATCAATAGCGACTCCCAAAAAATAGGGGCCTAACAGGTGGAGCAGCGTTGACGCCACAACCGCACTGATCGCAGCGATCAACACCCAGCGTTGATGTTGGAGATAAGACCACAGCCGGACTAGCGCCCCCTTCGCATCATTTGCCCCTGGGCCACCCTGTCCTGGGACTCCAGGGGGTCGGCCCGGACCAATTTTGATGAGAGGAGCTTCTCGCCGTCGTGAAGGTTCACGCATTGCCATGCCGCACCGCCTGGGCAGCGATTGCCCCATTGCCTAACTGTGACTCATAGATTTCACGGTACACCGGACTGGTTGTTATTAACTCACGGTGTGTCCCCTCAGCGGCAACCCGCCCATTATCCAGCACCAGGATTTTATCGGCTTTGAGCACGGTGCTGATGCGTTGGGCTACGATAAAGCTGGTTTGCGTAATCTGGCTGAGGGCTGCCTGAATTTTGCTCTCCGTTTCCACATCAACGGCGCTGGTACTGTCATCCAGAATCAAAATGATTGGCTGGCGAACAAGCGCCCGCGCGATAGCAATCCGCTGTTTCTGCCCGCCGGAAAGATTAACGCCTCGTTGTCCGATCAGCGTGTTATACCCATCCGGCAGCGCCATGATAAAATCGTGCGCCTGCGCCGCGCGAGCGGCGGCGGTGATCTCGGCTTCGCTGGCACCATCCCGTCCCTGGCGGATGTTGTCATAGATGGTCCCCGAAAACAGGAGCGCTTCCTGCAAGGTGATCCCAATCGCTGCCCGTAGTTCTGCCTGGGGAATATCGCGCACATCGACCCCATCAATCGTCACGCGCCCGCTGTCCACATCGTAAAAGCGCGGAATCAGGTTGATCAGGCTTGATTTGCCAGACCCCGTTGCACCAAGCAGTGCGACTGTCTGGCCCGGTTCGGCCACGAAACTGACATCCCGCAAGACAGGTTCACCGCCGTTATAGCTAAAAGTGACATCTTCAAAAGCGATCCGCCCCTGTGGAATGAAGCCGGTTTGCACGTTAGGGCGATCCTGCACTTCCGGTTCGCTGTCCAGTACAGCGACAACTCGTTTTCCGGATGCCTGCGCGCGTGAGATGCGGATCATCAACATACTGACCATCATCAGCGACATTAGCGCTTGACGCAGGTAATTTACAAAGGCGATGATCGCGCCCGCCGTCATATCCCCGTGAATCGTCTGCACACCGCCAAACCAGATGACCGCTACCACCCCCAGGTTGATCGCCAGAGTCATGAAGGGAGCAGTGATTACACTGATCTGCATCGCCTGGATGGAAGAATCCGTTAACCCATCATTGGCATTTTTGAAACGCTGCTTTTCATGCTGGCTGCGCACAAAGGCTTTCACCACGCGCACCCCGGAGAGATTCTCCTGAATGACCGTATTCACCCGATCAAGTTTTTCCTGCATGATCGTGTACAGCGGGAACGCCCGCCGGATCACAAGGATCAACATGATGAGCAGCAGCGGCATCAGCACCGCCAACACCAGGGCCAGGCGCGGACTGGTGACAACCGCCATAATCAGGCTGCCGATCACCAACAGGGGCGACCGCACCAGGATCCGCAGTGCCATCAGCAGCAGTTCTTGAACCTGATTCACATCGTTGGTCAGGCGTGTGACCAGTTCTGCCGTGCCGATTTTGTCCAGGTTGCCGAATGAAAGCATCTGGACCTTGCGATAAACGCCGCTCCGCAGATCGGCTCCAAAGTTCATCGATGCGCGCACCGCGAAAATGGTACAGCCAATTCCGCCTACCGCGCCGACACCTGTCACCAGAATCATGAGAATCCCGGTGCGCACCACTAACCCCATATCGTTTTGGGTAACGCCCTCATCCACAATCAATTGGAGCAGTCGAGGCAGCAGCAGATCGCAGATAACTTCGACAACCATCAACAGCGGGGCAATAAGTGCCTGTTTCCGATAGGGCTTAAGATAACTTCCGAAATATGTCAACATATCTATCCAGCTTGGAATACGTTTTTTATATCTTCCTACGGCGCTGCTGGCGAATATCTTACCTCTATATGCCTCAACATGCGATTAATTGATCGTTTCCCCGATTACCATATCTGCTCATCGAAGTTGCCCCCACCCGTGAATTGAACGGGTGGGGACATTCAATTTTAGGCCGTTCCAAGAAAATAATTAGCCCATTCATCCGGCGGCCTTAAGCTTCCAAATGCTCGATTACATGTTGCAGAACCGCCACAGCCTGTCCATACTCATCCAGCGCAATATGTTCATCCGGCGTGTGATCCAGACTGCTATCCCCCGGTCCATAGGCGATCATCGGGCACGTCCACCGTTCCCCAACGACATTCATATCGCTGGTGCCGCCTTTAAGCACAAATCCAGGACTCTGTCCTTGCGCACGAATCGCGCTCAACATGGACCGCACCAGGGCATTATTTTTATCCCCCAGGTAGGCTTGTTCACCGCCCCAGGCGGAGAGTTCGCCGTCCGGTTCAGCGAAAGGCGAGATCGTCGCGTATCCTTGTTCAGGCGAAAAGTTCGGCGGCAGACGGAAGCCGATCCGCATCTGGAGCGTATCCACGAAGTGATCAGTGCTGGTGTTGATCGCGCGCAGGCTGGGGTGAATCTGGTCAAAGTGACGATTCGCCCCCCTGTTATGCTGGTCCGCCCAGTCCTGCACCGCCTGCCAGAAAGCGGCTCCCAACGCGCCCACCGTCAGCTCTGGTCGCGACGAATGCGCCACCGGGCGGCGCAGGGTGTAATCCACCAGCAGTCGCCCCTTGTAGCCCAACGTGATCCGGTTCGCGCCGCTGGGTTCGCCAATGATGCACAGATCCGGTGTGAATGTATCGCGTACAAAACGTGCGCCCCGGCTGGTGGCGGCTTCTTCTTCAACCGCTCCGATCACGATCACCCGCCAGCCATCTGGCAGATGTGATCGTGCGGCGGCTTCCGCGAATGCACATAACGACCCCTTCGCGTCTACACTGCCGCGCCCGTACAGCGTCTGGTCCTCGATCCGCACCGGGATTTTCCCCGGCACCGTATCGATATGTCCCAGCAGCAGCAACGTATGCGGCGCATCATCAGGACCACATTGCCCGCAGGCGTTCCCCGCCGCATCGATCCAGGCTTGCATACCCTGTGACTGCATCCATCCGGTGAGATACTGCACCGCCGGAGCCTCATCTCCCGATGGGCTGTAGTGTCGTACCAACTCGATCAGCAGATCAGACATGCCGCATCACGGCCTCAGTCGTCTGGCGGGTGTTTCCCGTGTGTGCCGTCGCATAAGTGGCCCGGCGCACTGCCTCCGCCTGCTGCCCATAGCCCAGGTAATCCAGCATCAACGCCGCGCTCAGAATAGCCGCGCGCGGATCAGCGATGCCTTTTCCGGCAATATCAGGTGCGCTCCCATGTACCGGCTCAAACAATGCCGGACGCCCCGCGCCCGTATTGGCTGATGGTGCGCTTCCCAACCCGCCTGTCAGCCCCGCCGCGAGATCGCTCAGGATGTCCCCGAATAGGTTGGTCGTCACAATCACATCAAAATGTTCGGGCGTCTGGACGAGACGCATCGCAGCAGTATCCACCAGCAGTTCCTCAACCTGAAGGTCGGGGAAGTCGCGCACCACATCCAGCGCGACGCGCCGGAACAATCCGCAGGTCGCTTTTAACACATTCGCCTTATGCACAATGGTAAGCTGTCTGCGCCGCCGCATGGCTTGCTCACACGCCGTCCGCACGATCCGGGCCGATGCCTGAGCGGTGATTACCCGCTCCGTGATAGCGGTATCACCGCCGTCTTCGATGCGTTCTCGCCCGCTGTATAGGCCCTCTGTGTTCTCCCGCACGATCAGCATATCGATCCCGTTTCCCACCGCAGGCCGCAAATTAGCAAACAGATCAAAATGCTGGCGAAGCTGCAAGATCGGGCTGCAATAGCCCTCAACCTGTGTCATGGGCGAACTCGTCGCGCCGAACAGAATAGCATCGCTCTGCTGGCACCGTTCCAAAGTAACCGGCGGCAGTGCATTTCCGCACCGTTCAAACGTTCCGAATCCAGCCTCCGCATTCTGGAATTCCAGCGGTAGCCCCAGCGTTTCCAGCACATCCCGTGCCGCCGGAATAACTTCCTGCCCGATGCCATCCCCGTTAATCAATGTGATGATCATGTTCTGCCTCCTCCTTGAAGCGGCGTTGAAGCATGGGGACCAACCCGCCCGCATCCAGAATCATCTGGACGGAAGGCGACAGTTCGGGGATAAAAAATCGGTGTTCCCCGGCCACAATTTGCCGGTCATCCAGAGTGATCGAGTCGCCCGTTTGGACCAGTTGATGCAGTTCCGGGCAAACCACGGGCAGCACTCCCTGGTTGATACAGTTGCGAAAATAGATACGGCTGAACGATGCCGCGATGATGGTGGTGATCCCGGCCAGCTTCAGCGCCGTAACCGCTTGTTCGCGGCTGCTGCCACAGCCCCAGTTGTATCCAGCGACAATGACATCCCCCGGCTGGACCTGGGCGGCGAAGTTCGGATCGAGGTCTTCCAGCGCATGTTTGACCATTTCCTCTGGCGCGTTCACCGTGTAGGTATAACGCCCCGGAAAGATCACATCAGTATTCACATGATCTCCATAAACCCAGCATCTCATGACAAAAACTCCCTCGGATCGGTGATCTGGCCGCACACCGCGCTGGCCGCGACCACATAGGGGCTGGCCAGATAAATCGGCGCGTCAGGTGTTCCCATCCGCCCGCGAAAATTTCGATTCGCAGTGCTGATCGTCACCTCGTGCGGCGCGGGTATGCCCATATGATTCCCCATACACGGGCCGCAGCCGGGGGTGCCAATCGCCGCCCCCGCCTCGATCAATACCTCGATCACGCCCGCACGAAGCGCCGCGCGATATACCTCGGCGCTGGCTGGAATAACGACCAAACGGCACCGCACCCGCTGACCCCGCAGCACATCCGCCGCCGCCTGCAAGTCTTCCAGCCGCGCATTCGTACACGTGCCCACAAATGCCTGCTGGATCGGCTGGCCCGCCACCTGTGAAAGTGAAACCACCTGGTCAGGCCGATCCGGGCAGGCGATCTGTGGCTCCAACTGGCTGACATCCAGCTCATATTCAGCCGCATATTCGGCATCCACATCAGGATACAGCGGTGTGTAGTCCCGTGTGCGCCGTGTTTTCAGTGCCTCAAATACCGCTTGATCAGGTGGCAGATAGGCATTCTTCGCGCCCATTTCGGCCATCATATTGGGGATCACAGCCCGTGCCGCAGTCGAAAGCGTCGCCAGCGTATCCCCGGCGAACTCCACCGAACGGTATAACCCGGCTTCGACGCCAAGATCGCCCAGCATCCGCAGGCTTATATCCTTGGAAGTGACCCCGGCGGGCAAACTGCCCACCAGGGTGATCCGCATCGCATCTGGAACGCGCAGCCACAATTCACCGGTTGCCCACAGCGCCGCCATTTCGGTTCGCCCGATCCCGGCCCCAAACGCCCCCATCCACCCGAAATGGGTGGTATGGCTGTCCGCGCCGAGGATCGTTTCGCCGGGCAGAACTACGGCTTCCTCGCTGAGCACCTGGTGACAGATACCGCGTCCCACGTCATAAAAATGATTGATTCCCTGCTGCCGCACCCATTCCCGAATCTCAGCATGATTCTGGGCGTGCTGCGTAGTCGGGGCCGGAACCGCATGATCCAGCGTGATGGCGACTCGTTCAGGATGCAGAATCCGTTGCGCGCCTGTCGCCTCAAAGATGCGGCGGATCGCTGCCGAGTTATCGTGACTGAGCATCACATCGGGCCGCACATCCAGTATATCCCCCGCGCGGGCGTCATTTTTCCCGGCAGCCCGCGCCAGGGCTTTTTCAGCAAAGGTACGGCCTGTCATACTTGCGCCTGTGCCCCCGCCGCATCCCGCAGCAGTTGATCGACTTCGGGCAGGGACAGCGGCTGCACATCCGCCCGGCGTTTGACATCCTGTGTGACCGCCCGCACCGTCGCATCGTCCAGGCTGAGTCCGAGTTTGATCGCGCGCTGCCGGACAGCGTTCCATCCGGTCAGGCGGTGCCCGATAGCCACTTCCCGCTCCAACCCGAAATCTTCTGGCCGCAGAATCTCATAGGTTGATGGATCGGCCAGCACGGCTTTCGCGTGAATGCCCGCTTTGTGAATAAACGCGCTGGCCCCCGTGATATAGTTATTAAACGGAATATCCAGCCCGCAGATGTCCGCTACCAGGCGGTCAATCCGGTTGAGCAGTGTCAGATTATACTTGGCGACATACGCCCGGTTGAGCGTATACAATCGCGCAATCAGGCCGCCCAGCGAGGTGATTCCATTCCGTTCGCCAATGCCCAAAATCGTCGTATCGATATGTGTCGCCCCGCCTTCGAGCGCGGCACAGGCGTTCGCAATCGCACACCCGCTGTCGTTATGCCCATGGAATTCCACATCCAGCCCCGTCAGGCGCACCAACTGCTGGACCATCGCATACACCTGCTGCGGCATTGCCACCCCAACCGTATCCGCGACTCCCAGCCGGTTCACCAGTCCCATATCCGCCACCGTCAGATACACCCGCAGCAGATCAGATTCCCGGCTGCGGAACGTGTCTTCAGTGCTAAACCGCAGAATCAGGCCGGGAGCCTGTTCGCGGGTAAAGGTCAGCACATCCGCCGCCAGGTCCACAATCTGCGCGATTGATTTGCCGTGACTGTGCTGCATCAACTGGGGTGACGTGCCGATCACAATATCAACACCGTGAACCCCCGTATCCAGCGCGCGCTGCACGTCGTCGCGGTTGCAGCGCACATGCGTGAGGATGCGGGTTTTCAGCCCCAGCCCCACCACCGCGCGAATATCCGCTTCACTTTGCGGCGAAGCGCAGGGCGAGGTCATTTCGATCATTTCGATCCCAAAATCATCCAGCAGCCCGGCCATCTCCAGCTTTTGAGCGGTGGTAAAGGTCGCGGTGCTGAACTGTTCGCCTTCGCGCAGCGTACTTTCAATAATCGAAAACTGGTCAAACGACATGGCGCAGAACCTCCTCGACGGTATAGACCGCCTGCCACAAATCATCATCCGAGATCACCAGCGGGGGGAGCAGGCGTAACACCGTTCGGCCTGCGGGCAGCGCCAATACGCCGCGTGTTTGCAGCGTTTTGAGGATAGGCGCGACTTTGCCGCGTAATTCGATTCCGATCATCAATCCGCGCCCGCGCACCACCACATCCGGTAGCTGGCTGCGCAGATGATCCAGCACAGCATCACCGCGTTGTCGCGCGTTGGCGATTAGATCGCTGTGGGTAAGCACATCCAACACAGCGAGGCCCGCAGCGCAGGCCAGCGGATTTCCGCCAAACGTGCTGCCATGTGAGGCGGGCGGCAGCGGTTCGATCCGCTCACCCATCAACACCGCTCCCATCGGCAGCCCTCCGGCGATGCTCTTGGCGAGGCACATCAGATCGGGCTGCACACCGTCATATTCATGCGCAAACAGGTATCCTGTGCGTCCGAACCCGGTTTGGACCTCGTCCAGCACGAGCAGCGATCCATTCGCCCGGCAGAGTTCCTGCACGGCGCGCAGATAACCATCCTGCGCCGGATGCACACCGCCTTCGCCCTGTACGACTTCCACCACCACCGCCGCTGTTGTGTCATCCACAACCGCTTCCAGCCGTTCGATGTGATTAAACGGGACATGCCTCACCGATGGCATCAGATCAAATGGTTCACGGTAAGCTTTTTCCCAGGTAAGGCTGAGTGCGCCAAGCGTCCGGCCATGAAAGCCCCGCATCGCCGCGACAAACCCATGTCGCCGGGTGACAATCTGAGCAATTTTCAGCGCGCCTTCGATGGCTTCGGTGCCGCTGTTGCACAAAAACAGGCGCGGCATCCGGGCGGCTTCACACAATGCCGCCTGGTACTGTGCGCGGACCGGGTTATGAAACAGTTCCGGGCAGAGCATCAGATCGGCGGCTTGCTGCTGGATCGCGGTTAAGATGGCGGGATGGGCATGGCCCAGGTTCGCCGCACCTTGCCCCCCCACGCAGTCAATATAGGATCGGCCCTCCGCATCCCACAGCCGCGCCCCCGCGCCGCGCACGATCTCCACCTCACGCTTCACATACACACCGCTGGTATGGGTCTGTTCAAGCAGCATACATCCCCTCCCGCACAATATGCGTTCCCGCGCCGTCCAGCGCCGCATCCAGCGGAGTATCAACTCGCGCATCGGCCAGAATCACCTGCGGCACGTTCGCCTGCTGCGCCGCCAGAACCTTCTTTTTCATCCGTCCCTGTGCTAATGGTTCGTAGCGCCTGATCTCGGCGAGTGAAAACTGTGTGACCAGGGTTTCCGGGTTGCTCACATCATGCAGCAGCCCCGGCACATTACTGAGGATGATCAAAGTATCCGCGCTCAGATCATGCGCCACCGCTGCGGCGACCAGATCGCCATCCACGTTCAACCGTTCAAACTGCTCCCCCAGTGCCAGCGGCGCGATCACGGGCGTCAGTCCGGCGTCCAGCGCCATCTTCAGCACCGGGGTGTTGATTCCAGTAATGCTGCCGGAATAATCATCGCGAATGATCACGGGCCGTCCGTCGCGTACCGCGCGAATCGCTTCTTTGCGCCGCGCCCTCACCACGCCCGGCCCCGCCAATCCCAGCGTTTGCACGCCCTGCGCCATCAATTCGGCGGTGAGTCGCTGGTTAACGCTGGCTGCTGCCGCGCTGTAAATGTCGATCATATGGGCGTCGGTATAGCGGCTGGTGTGCCCGTTGGGACTGGTGATCATCTGCACCGCGTACCCCATCTGTTTCGCCATATCGTTCACAGCGGCGCTGCATCCATGCACCAGCACCCACTGTTCGCCATCTAATACCCGTTGTGCCAGGTTGTGCAGAGCGCGTGTGTGTTCGACTCCGGCCCCGCCGCCCAATTTGAGAATACGGATCATGGGTAAATTCCTCCGAAGTCTAATCCTGTCGTTTCCGGCCAATCACACATCAAATTCAGGCACTGCACCGCCGATCCGGCTGCGCCCTTGCCCAGGTTATCCAGCGCACAGATCAACGCCGCGCGCCCCGTCGAGGGGTCATATTCCCACCCGACATCGGCATAATTTGTCCCGGCCAACAGACGGGGTTCTGGGTGACGGTGCAGCCCGTTTTTGTCGTGGACAATTCGCACAAATGGCTCCTGCTGAAAAGCCGCCCGGTAACAGTCCCACAGATCGCGTTCACTGAGGCCGGTGGGGAGGGTGGCATACACCGCCGCCGCCACACCGCGCACCATTTCAACGCTTGTCACGGCCATACGGATTTCAAAATCACCACAGGCGGCGAAATTCTGCCGGACCTCGGCCTCGTGGCGGTGTCCGACCAGCGCAAAGGGGCGTACTACACCGCTGCGTGCCGGGTGGTGGCTGGCTTCTGTTGGAGAATTGCCGCCTTCGCTGCTGCCTACTTTGATGTCCGCAATCAGCGGTTGTGCCGGGGTGAGAAGTCCGCCTTTGATCACGGCCCACAGCGCCAGGGTGACAGCGGTGGCGTTACATCCGACCCCGCTGGCATAACACGCCCCGCGCAGGGCCTCGCGGTACAGTTCAGGCAGTCCATACACAAAACGCGCCAACCATTCAGGCGCGGCGTGTTCGTGCCCATAAGCCGCCGCATACTGTGCGGCATCACGCAGGCGGAAATCGGCGCTGAGATCAATCAGGCGTTTCGCTAACGTGCCATAAGTCGTGATATGGGTTTGGGCTTCCCCGTGTGGAAATGCCAGGAACAGTAGATCGCAGGGCTGCAAAGCCTCGCGGCTGGTGAAACGAAGCTGCGTTCGCCCTCGCAGATGGGGGTGGACGTAATAGGCATAACTGCCAATAAATCGTTCGGATGTAATTTGGGTGACGGTCACACCCGGATGCGCCAGTAGGAGCCGTAACAACTCACCGCCTGCATAGCCTGACGCGCCTGCTATGCCTGCGGTCAACGTGTAGGGTTCGCTGTTCATATGGGGACCTCGGTGTATTGGTAAACCAGACGGGCGATACGTTCGGGGATATTGACTCCCGTTGTGGTGATACTGTTCCGAAATTCCATCGTATGGTTGACTTCATTTACCAGCAGGCCCCGGCGCGGATCCTCAAACAGATCAATCGCCAGAATCCCGCCCATCCCGCCGCTGACCGCCAGGGCGGCGCGCTGGCACAGGTTGGCGATTTCTGGTGTCACGGGGCAGTTCGAGGCTTGCCCCCCGCGTGCCGTATTGGTGATCCAGTGATCCGAGCGGCGGTAGATGGCGCAGATCGTTTCCGTGCCCACCACAAAGGCCCGAATATCGCGCTCCGGTTTTTCGATATATTCCTGGATGTAGTAAGTATGGTGGCTCACCCCGCCCAGCGTCTCTTTGTGTTCAATGACCGCTTCAGCCGCATCCCGATCATTGACCCGCGCCAGCAAACGCCCCCACGATCCAACGGGCGGCTTCAGCACGGCGGGATACCCGATGCGATCAATCGCCGTCAATGCCGCATCGGGACCAAGTGCGATTTCGGTTTCCGGCTGTGGCACACCTGCCGCCGCCAATGCCAGCGTTGTTCGGATTTTGTCCGCACATACACTGGCCGTGTCATACGAATTAATCACGCGAATTCCTGCCGCTTCCAGCAGCAGCGACGCCACCAACCCGGCGCTGGTGCTGATACTGCGCTCCAAAACGACATCCACATCAGGCGCATAATCGCCCACCCGTGCCGCGATCTCGCGCTCGTCCAACCGGACAACGGGAATCCCCAGGTCTTGAAAAGCCTCAAATAACAGCTTTTCCTCCACCCGAATCCGGCTGCATAAAATTCCGATCTTCCCGATCTTCCCAACCTTCATTCGCCCCAATCCTCCATTTCTATCGGCGCGGGTTCGAGCGCCAACGGTTCCACACTCACCACTTCCAGTTCCGCCCCACAGTCGCTGCAAGCCAGAATTTCGCCTTGCATCACGTCTGCCGGAACGTCCAGAACAGCGCCACACTCACTACACTCTGCTTGTGCCATGACTTGCTTCTCCTTTTGACTCAGATAGACAAATAAAAAGCGCCTCTAGCGGCAATTTTGCTCCGCAGAGACGCTCATCCAACCACAAGAACGCCAACGGGCTAATTGCCGGGAGGCGGGATGCGCTTCTTGCTCTTTTTGTTGGCGTCAAATACGTTGATCATGGTTCATGTTTCCTGAATAGGACTACATGCAAAATACTCCCCATTCGATCATGGGTCAATGTGAGAAATAGACAAACGAAAAACGCCGGTCATTCATTTTTACCGGCATTTTTACTGTGCAAACTATCCAAAAGCAGGCGGGCTAGACGTCCCAATCGCCGGCAGCATACCCAATATCAAGCGCCAGCGGTCCCACATGCACACCCAGGACCGGGGTGCTGTACGCGCTTTCTAAGAAAACACAGTCAAACCGTTCTTTGAGCTTATCCATCAAACGCGCAGCGAGGGCAGGGGTATCGCCTATACCATAAAAAACCATTGCCCGCAGTTTGCTGCCCGCCGGAACATCTTTGCTGATCAGATCGGCAAAACCATCAACCGCCTTAGCTAGGCTGCGCACGCGTCCCGCCGTAATATAAGTCCCCAATGTATCCCCCGCTTTGCTAACAGTAACAATGGGTTTGACCTTGAGCACTTGGGCAACATGATACTGCACTTGCCCAATCCGTCCGCCTTTGAACAAATAGGATAGGTCTTCAAGACTGAAGAGCAGCGAACTGTCGGTACGCGCACGTTCCAATACCGGCAAAATTTGTTCAACCGTATAGCCTGCCTCAGCCGCACGCGCGGCGGCGAGCACTTGCAAGCCTAACGCCGCTGAGATAGTCTGGCTGTCCCAAATGGTAATCATTTGGTCGGGCAGTTGCTGGGCGGCCTGTCGCGCCGCATTGATCGTCCCACTTAATCCCTCACTGATATGTATCGAGAGGATCGGGCGATCTTGATCAGCCACGGCTTCGTACATCTGCTTAAAATCCGTAACCGTAGGCTGAGAGGTGGAAGGGTGAACATCCCCCACCTGGAGCCGCTGCGCGAATTGTTCAAGATTCATATCGACGCCGCTTTGATATGTTTCCTGCCCAAACTGGATACGCAAAGGAAGTGCGCGAATACCATAGCGGGCAAACAGGTCGGGCGGCAGATCACACGTCGAGTCAGTCACAATGATAGGCGCGCGCTTCATAGTTTTTTCCCTTTTTAATGAGGTTAATGTCTGCTAATAAGAACCCTTGTTTGTCCCTTCAGTTACTCGCCGCGATCCCCTTTACGCGGGTTCGAGCAAAGTCGCGGCAGCAGCGATCTCTGGGATCGCCCCGATCAAACCCACCAGATCGCCCTTAAGCAGTTCCATGTTTGACTTGGGATTAGGGATAACCGCATGTTCGCGGATCACTGCAATAACCGAGGCTCCCGTATGCGCGCGGATGTCCGCCTCTGCCAGACTTTTCCCAATAACCGGGCTGTTTTCGGCAATCGAATGCCAGACAATTTCCACGCCGCGTACCGCAGTAATAAGTTGATCCAGAACGGGGTGGGGCAGGTCTTCTGCAAAATTCGCCCGATAGGCATCCTGCCGCACGGTATCAACATACGTCTGAATCTGCCCCATTGGATACCCCAATGTCAGCAGCGTATGGCGCACAATTTCCAGTCCG
Organism: uncultured Anaerolineaceae bacterium; assembly: GCA_964472565.1. Taxonomy (GTDB): domain Bacteria; phylum Chloroflexota; class Anaerolineae; order Aggregatilineales; family Aggregatilineaceae; genus DATAMF01. Next base: position 1,880 of record CAYYNB010000042.1, on the reverse strand, counting down.
CCTTCCAGTTCAGGATGAATCACATGCCGTGCCCCATGAGCCGCCAGCCGTTCCACCCCGGCTTCTGTTCCGGCCCGTGCAATAATAGGTAAATCGGGTGCGAAATCATGCGCGGCGGCAACAATAAGTTCAGCCGTCACCTCATCAGGAACCGTCACAACCAGGGCGCAGGCATGCTCTAATCCCACATGGCGCAAAATCTCCGAATTCGCGGCATCACCAAATAGAGTCGGAATGCCCGCCTGCTGCATTTCAGCCGCATAAGCTGCATCTCGTTCGACAATCAAATAGGGTGATTTGAGTTGGTCTAACACCCGCCCGATGTGTTTTCCCACGCGGCCATAACCGACAATAACCACATGCTCCGCCATTTCCTTGCTGGGTAATTCAGGCGTTGGCCCGCCCCGTTCCATCCGCTGCCAGACCGCTGGAAACCGCTGGAGCAGCTTCTCTACCGGTTGGATGGCCCGGTACAGGAACGGGTTGAAGATAATGGACAGCAGCGAGGCCGCCAGGATCAATCCATACTGATCCGGGGTCAGCAGATCGAGCGAAACGCCCGTCTGTCCCACAATAAATGAGAACTCACCGATCTGGCTCAACCCGGCGGCCACCACCAGCAGCGTCCGGGCGGAGGCGGGGAGCACAAATCCAAGCATAAGGGTGAGCACACCTTTTCCCAAAATAATAAATGCCGTAAGCATAAGTACTTCCCAGATCGAGTCCCAGACTACTGCCGGATCGACCAGCATCCCCACGGACACAAAAAACAGAACGGAAAATATGTCACGAAAAGGGACCAGTTCCGCCCCGACCTGGTGGTGAACATCCGACTCGCCGATCACCACCCCGGCCAAAAATGCGGCCAGCGCCAGCGAGACATCGAAGAGTTCCGCCGCAGCAAAAGCCGTCCCCAGTGCGGCGGCCACCACCGCCAGAATGAACAACTCGCGGGATCGGGTATGTGCAATGAGTGTCAGCAGCCAGGGCATCAAACGCGCCCCAACAAACAGCATCAGCACGACAAATACGCCGGTTTTGAGCACAACCAGCCCCAACGACTCCAGAAGATTCCCGCTTTCGCCCACCAGGGCCGGGAGCAGCACCAGCATCGCGACGGTAGCAATATCCTCAAAAACCAGCCATCCCACCGCCACTTTTCCATGCGCCGTATTCAGCAGCCCATTATCGGATAACCCACGTAACAGCACGACGGTGCTGGCTACTGAAATCGCCAGACCCAATACAAGCCCTGCCTCCGCAGTCCACCCCCACAACTGCGTGAGCAAAAATCCGAATGTGGCCGCAATAAGCGTTTGTAGGGCCGCACCAGGAATCGCAATACGTCGGACTTCCCACAAATCGCGCAGTGAAAAATGCAGCCCGACTCCAAACAGCATAAAGATGACACCCATTTCAGCCAATTGGCTGATAGCATCGATGTCACCAACAAATCCAGGGGTCGATGGCCCAATCACCAAACCTGCCAACAGATAACCAACCAGCGGCGGAAATCCCATCCTCCTTGCCGCATAACCACCAATAAAAGCCGTGAGGACTGCCATTGTAATGGTGGCAAACAAGGTGAGGTCATGATGCATCAATTCTCTCCTTTTTCGCTTGAACCTTGCACACAATTATCGTGATCTAATCCCCACTTTGCTAACTAAATTATGTAATTTTATCATTATTAACCATCGAAGTTAGCCATCCGAATTAGTCATCCGATGGTGATGACAAACCAGAACGCCCGTGCTATTCTATTCGTATCGCCCAACATCGCTCTTTACCAACCACTAATGATTTCTTCAAAGGGGGGGGCAGAAAATCGACCCAATTTTACAAAACCCCCACTTTGTAAAATTGGGTCGATTTTCTGC
>CAYYNB010000041.1:28456-39346 GCA_964472565.1 uncultured Anaerolineaceae bacterium | reverse complement strand
CTTCCACGCCATCGCGCACCTTTTCATACCAGCGGAACTGCTGCAAGGCGGCGGTTTCCTGGGCTTTGTCCATACCCATGCGGGCGAAAAAGCCGCCAGGAAGCTGGTTGTCCAGGTCCATCGTGTCTCCAATCTGAGGCAGGATGAAGGCGAAGATCAGCCACACGATCACCGTCAGCAGCAGCGCGTTGTTGCCTTTGGGTGAGACCAACGCGAAAAACAACGCCAGCAGGAAAAAGATCAGGATGTACAGCCAGGACATGACCATCGTCAGCCCCAGCTTGATCGCCTGCTGGCCAGTCAGCGTAACGCCGCCCACTACGCGCAGCACGCCGATGGTGGCGATACCGACACCGAGCATCAGCAGCGCGAATAACACGGCGTTGCCCAATACTTTGCCGGTCAGGAATTGGTCACGATAAACCGGGCGCGAGAGAATCAGGCGCAGCGTTCCGGCCTGCCGTTCCTTGTAGATGGTGGTGAAGCCCACGATCATGCCCAGCAGCGCGCCGAGCATCGCCAGGTAGTTGATGAAGTTCTTCGACACAGCAATCGGGTTGAGTGCCGGCATGGGCGGAATATCGGTGCGGCCCAGGTCTTTTAACACCTGCACGGACTGGTTGTATTCTGCGATGCGATGATGAACAGTGGTCGCGCCCAGGCTGATCGCGATCAGCGTCAGGCCCAACAGCATCACCATCGACACCAGGAACAGCCGGTTGCGAAAGGCGTCCGCGATCTCTTTGCGGGCGATGACCCACAAGGTATGGGACGCGCGGTGTCGTGCGAAAGATGGATTCAGAGTAGTAGTAGACATTTCGAAGCTCCTCTAGCGGCGGCCTTTGAGTCGGAAATAGCCGAATACCACGGTCACCGCCACCAGGACGATCAATCCCGCAGGCAGCAGGTAATTCGGGTTGCTCTGCACGCGCACCATCAGCGTACTTTCAGGGCTGGTGGTCTGATCGCTGGTCAAGCCCAGTTTGATGGGCTGGTCGATGGCAACCTGCGATGCTGGAACGACGACCTGGACATGAAAGTCAATCGTGCCGCCCGGTTCCAGGTTATCGACGACGGTGGGATCGACGCGCACCACCCACTTGGCGGGCGCATCAACAGCCAGCGCCAGGTTGGTGACACCGGCGGCTCCCGTGTTTGACGCGGTGGCATCGAAGGTGAATTCCTTGCCGCTGAACGTACTCACATTGACGTTCTGGCTGGTAATCCGGATGGCGTAGGTGTTCTCGACGTTCAGGGTGATTGGTGTAGTCACGGTAACGCCATCATCACGCAGCGCGGAAAAGTCTGCCGTATAACGTCCGACCGGAGTGTCGAGGGGAACTTCCACGCGCAGCGTCAACAAGGTGGCTTCATTCGCAGCGACCTGCACCTGGCTGATCACGGGGCCGCCCTGCGTAAACGTGGTTGTGAACGAGTCCGGCAGCCCATTCAGAGTCAGATCGTACTGGTGCGGCTGTGCCGTTTCATTGCGCAGTTCGATTTCAAAAGTGGCGGTCTGGCCCGCCTGGACGGTCTGGGCCGGGACGAGGCCATCAGCCCACGCGAGTTGAGCAGCTGAACCTACGAGAGCCAGCAGCATGAAGGTGAAAAGTAGGAAGCGTTTCATCACGGGTTACTCCAACGTCAAGGTCTCGTTGCGCAGAAACAAGGCGTATCCAGCGGCGACGAACACGACACACGGTGTTAACAGAGCCAGCAGTGCCCTCAGGCTGCTGCCGAGCAGTGATCCGGCACTCAGCGTGGTGCTGCCCGGCGTGACTTCGAGCAGAGTGGCCCCGATGTCGCGCAGGTGCCAGGTGGGTGACAGGAAATTCAGTGTCCGCGAGGTCGTGGTATCCTGCGGAATCTGATTGGTGGTCCCGCTGATACTGTTGACTACGGTGCTGTTGGTCATCTGCGTGTCGGCCATTTGCGGGATGACGAAGCTGACCAGCATCCACAGCACCAGCGAAACGAGGAAGACGTTCGCGCTGCTTTTCATGCGGATGCTGAGCAGCATTGAGACGGTCAGGAAAATCAGCATGTAGACAAAGGACAACCCGATGAAAGCTGCCAGCCGGAAGACTTCACCCCATGTGGGCCAGATGCCGCGTATGGCAACCAGCAGCGTGATATTGAACGCGAAGACCAGTCCGAGCAGCGCGCCGATCACGGCGGCATTACCCAGCAGTTTGCCGGTCAACAGGCGGTCACGGTAGACCGGGCGCGAGAGAATCAGCTTAAGACCGCCGGATTCTTTTTCTTCAATCAGCGTGTTGTAGCCCAGGATCCCGGCCAGGATTGCCCCGACAATGCTCACGTATTCGGTCAGGTTGGCGAGAATTGAGAGCGTGTTGATCTCCGGTTTGGCGGGCAGGACGGTGCTGCCTTCGGCGGTGAGCCGCGCGACGGTATCGTTATAGAGGCGCACTTCGGCATGTTTGGTTGTGCTGCCGATATAAACCGACAGGATCGACAGCCCCAGAAAAAGCGCCGTGATGATGAGAAACAGGCGGTTGCGGAAGGCCGCCTGCCATTCGCGGCGTGCAATCACGAGTATCGTTTGCATGGCGGACTCCTTAGGCGGCTGTCACGGATTGGCGCTCGAAGTGTAAGTAAACATCTTCTAGCGATTGATCAGTGGGGAACTGTGCCATCACATTTTTGAGCGTATCAGCCACCACCAGTCGCCCGTGATTTAGAATGCCGATGCTGGTACACAGTTTGGTCACTTCGGAAAGCTGGTGGGTGTTCATGAAGATGGTGATGCCGAATTCGCGGTTGAGCTTGAGAATCAGGTCACCGATAGCGCGCGTGCCCTCCGGGTCCAGGCCAGAAGCGGGTTCATCGAGAAACATCACGGCGGGCTGGTGCAGCAGCGCCTGGGCAATGCCGACGCGCTGGCGCATTCCTTTCGAGAAGCTGCCGACGCGCCGGTCGTGCCAATCCTGGCAGCCGAGCAGCGCCAACACGTCGTTGATGCGCGCCGAGATATTCGCGACATCCGACAGTGCCGCGAAAAAGCGCAGGTTCTCGGCGACGGTCAGGTCATTGTATAGGCGCACATTTTCGGGCACATAGCCGATCTGCTGCCGGACTGCGAGATTTTCTTTGAGGATGTCTTTGCCGCCTACCTGCGCTGTGCCGGACGTGGGCAGCAGCAGCGTGGTCAGCATACTGACGGTGGTCGTTTTGCCCGCGCCGTTGTGCCCCAGGAAGCCGAAGATTTCGCTCTCCGCAACCGTGAGCGTGAGGTGATCTACAGCCGGGATGTCGCCAAAACAGCGGGTAAGGTCGTGCGTTTGAATAGCGGGATGTGTTGCCATACGGTTGACTGCCTTTCTTCAGGTCGTGTAATGCTACACAAGCAGTAAATCGCACGAAGGTTAATCCCAGTTGAAACGGCAGATTTTCAATACACCTCCAGAAACTGTACGATGATTTGTGGCAAGCGCGAAACCTATCACAGATCAAAGCGTGATGGACGCCTTCGAGAGTGTTCTTGATCTGTTGGCCTTACATCTTCGGTTGTTGTTCATGATATAACAAGTGTTGCAAAAGATGCCCATGGAAAATCAGAAATGGCTCTTGTTCTGCTCTCAACTCCCGGCGAATTCCTCCAGCCCTCGTGTGACGATCTGGTGGATGCTGCGACGGATGCCACGGGCCTGCAAAATGGGGTCTGGATCTATTCGGACGAACAGGTGAGGCTGGCCGAGGAATTGCAAACTTACGTCAAACAGCAAGGAGTCACCGGTCAAATTTTCGTTGCCACTTCCTCAAATCCCACCACAGAAGCCCACATCCTGGAACTTTTCCAGAAGGATCACACCAAGGAATATTACGAATTTGGGCAGTGATGAACTATTGACTGATGAACAACCTTTGATTGGCAAACACCTGCGTTTCAGTCCGCTGGATAAGGGGAAAAATTAGTCCTCTTGGGGCTACCATTTCAGCGGATGTAAACTCCATCAGTCAAAACGTCCCACTCCCCATTGTTCAGTTGTGTTATATAAACACTAATAAAAACTGTAAAACTGCGTGCTAAAACCGTAGGACTCCCATCAAAAAACCGTAATCCTACATCCTGTTGACCTACCTGATTTGGTATGATGAGTTCAGCCGTTAGACAAGGAGCAAATCGCGGCATGAATACTCATCAGTTCAGCATGGCATGTGATTTGTCTGTCCCAAGAGATCAGAGTACGGAATTTTACATCCGAAATTGGGAGATTTACCTGTCCAAATTGGTAAATCTCCGTATTGGGGGCCTGCCCACTTTGATATGATGGGAGCATATCGTTCAACGAGGAGAAAAACACGATGCACGCCCAGCAAACGCTGACCATTCCAACCAAACAACCGATACGAACCGAGATTTTTGCTTTCCGTGTGACACCGGAAGAACAGGCGGCCATCTTCGAGTTTGCCCGGCAGTTAGATATGCCCGCCTCGCAGGTGGCACGCCACTACCTGCTGCAAGCCGCAGCCCAGTACAACGCCCAAGGAGCCAAGGATGGTGCCGATGCCGCCTGATCAAGACCCCATCGAACAACCGGAGGAACCGATGAAACAGACCGAAGGCATTGACCTGCTGACCGCCTACCGCACCGTTCTTCGCGTGCTTGCACAATTGGAGTCCGAAGAGTACACTTCAGATTGTGAACGGCAGGACGCTGTGTGGGGACACAACGACCTGCCTGACCCGGCGAGTGAAACACGCACTCGGCAGGGCTGAGGTGCATTCTACCATGCGCGCCTTGCTTTTGCGTAGCCATTCGCCGAGCAGGGCGTTTCTGTTGTAAATAGAGAAAAAAGGAACAACACCATGACCTTGAGGAAATACAAACGCCCTGAGCCGCCGCCGAAGAACTCCTACCAGATCGATCCGCCGCCGGTAGATCGCCCGGTGGCGGTGTACTATCGCCAATCCTCCGAGGCACAGGTCGGCAATGTCTCGACGACGCTGCAAACGGTGGATATGGTCGAATACCTGGAACGCACCGGTTGGATGCGAGAGCAGGTGCTCATGATCGATATGGATGCCGGGTTCAGCGGGCAGTTGAAAATCCGCGAACGCCCTGGCATGTCGCATCTCTTCGACCTGATCGAAGGGGGTGAGATCGGCACGGTCGCATCTCAGGAAGTAGACCGTTTCTTCCGCGATGTGACGCAGATCCAGACCAATATCTTCATCGACGCCTGCAAACGAAACGATGTGAAGGTGCTCACGCCGACCATGCTCTATGACTTCGCTCACCCGCAGCAGGGGCGTTACCATATCGCCATGTTCCGCGAGCGAGCACAGGCCGCAGCGGATCACCTCGAATACCACATCAAAGGACGGCTGGTGCGCTGCCGGTCACTGCGGGAAGAACAAGGGTTGTGGGCGGGCCGCCCGACGGCTGCCGGTTACATGGTCGATATACGGGAAAAGCTGCCGGATGGCCGCCCCAATCCCAACTGGCGGAACTATGTCCGGTTTGATGTTTACGCCGACGTCGTGCTGGCGTACTTCGAGAAATTCCGCGAGATAGGGGGTAATCTCAAAGAAACGCAGCGTCAGCTCGAACTGAACGGCCCCTTCTACCCGGAGTTTGACCCGGCGATGCTGCCGCCCGGTTTTCGTGTTCGTCTGAAGATAGACCATCGTTCGGACTACACCGGGCGGCTGGTCCCTTCTGAGAGTGGGTTGTCTTCCCTGCTGACCAATGTGGCGTATATCGGCCACTGGGTTTACAGTGATGCGATTACCTGCTGGAACCATCACGAGCCGATCATCCCGCTGGACCTGTTCATGTATGCGTTCAACAAACTGTCGCAGACTGACTTTCTGGGCGACCCGAATCCGAACTATACTCCCTATCGTCCCTGGATTCGGCATGACAAAGCCGAACGCCCCGTACCACCGCCGACCTATAGCGGCCTGATTTTTTCCGATGATCTGCCCGACCAACCACACCGGCGGCTGTCATCCGGTTGGGGTGATACTAAAAACGTGTACAATTATCATCTACACGGGCATGATCATGCCTACCATTGGTGTATCCGCACCCATTTGGTCGATGCGGAGGTTGACCGGATGCTGCTGGAACGGTTGCGCGCAACGACCATTGATGAGGCCGCCTGGCAGCAGGCGCTGGGCAGTATGCAGCAGGGCGAACGGTCGGAAAGCCGCCGGATCGAGGCCAGTATCCGGGAAGCCAAACGAGCGCAGGAAAACCTGATTTCCAGCCTGACGACACTCAACAATCCAACGATGATCCGCCGTGCGGAAGCCCGGTATGAAGCCTTGGAGCATGAAATCAAGATGCTCACTGGGGAACTGGAACAGATCTCCTCCGGCCAGCAGCACCAAACCGCACTGTTGCAGGCACGCCCGGCGCTGGAAAAACTCATCACCCGGTGGAACGATGTGCCGCGCCAGGAACGGCGGAGCCTGTTCGAAGCGTTCGCGCTCTACATCAACATCGACAAAGTGAACCGGAACTACAAACGGCTGACTGTGTACTGGCGGGATGGATCGACCTCGGAGATCCTCACCAAACCCGAACGCTCCTATTTCTGGGAACCGCAAGACCTGGAGACACTGCGCCAGATGGTCGAGGGTAATGTGGATCAGATCGAGATTCTGCGGACCTTTCCCGAACAGACCTGGCGGCTGCTCCAGATGCGGTACAGTTATCATTTCACCCCTGATAACCACTGGCCGAAAACCTACACCGGAAACGTCACCTATCCTATCCACACCTGTTGGGCAGACACGGAGGAGGCCAGAAATGGTCTCCTCGCTCAACCAACTGCGAGTCAGGCATCGACAAACTCACAAAGGTCAAGCCTTGGGCGATGGTCAGTAGCAGAAAAATCATCTGCTCAATGACGCCAAAGATGACCAGCGGCCAGGCCGAGAAGATACGAAATTGCGCGGCTCCGGCTTTATCAATTGACGCTTGCCGTTCGTCGTCGCTCATATCATCAAAGCCCCAGGAAGCGTTCGCGACATAGAAGTAGCCATCCTCGTAGAACTGCCAGGCTGTCGGGAGGTCAGTCTCGTACATGGCTCCCCGTGGCTGGGTACAGACTGTCATGACCGGAGGTGGATAGCCCATCACATCCTGACCATCCGCCAGCAGGTAAGACAGCGCAATATCCAATCCATCGACATTTTCACCGAAATATGTCGGTACAGCATTCGGCAGATACGGCCCCAGCGCATCACAGGCTTCGAGCGGAGGTAAATCATTGCTCGATACCGCCGAGAGGGAACTGAACGGGCTGCCCGCGTTTTGCATGTTATCGACCGCGACGTGATAAAAGCCGGAACTGAGGTCGCGACGGAACTCAAACATGCTTTGATAAAGCTGCGGCCCAAGCTGAAAGAACACGACTCCGGCTAAGTACCAGCCAATCGCGCTGCGCGGGTTGACGACGTTCAGCCGGACAAAAGCGGCCAGCAGATACGTGATTCCCAGGACGATGAGCGCAATCACAAAGGACAGACTGGCTGTTACGCGCATCTGCTCATTCGTCTGCTGGATCAACGGCGCGAAGGCGTTATTGACCAGCCACAGGTTGATCAGTTCGATGGCGTGGCCCATCATGAACAGCCCTTTTTGCAGCGTCCAGCCGCTGACGGCAAGCATCCGCAGAATGTCATACCAGAGTTTGTCGATCTGGGTTTGCAGTCCATCGAGAAGATCGTCTACAACATCCATACCCATCGCTCTCTATCCCTCTCCAATGTCCCCGGAGCAAATCGTGTTGACTTCGTTAATCCACGAGACAATATTCCGCCCCGGCACCTGCGTGGGATTGCCCGGATCGCGCCCCGTGGGATCTAAAGCATAGGCGATGCGGTGCGCTGTACCTAGTGGCCCATACGCCGCCAGCGTGAAGGTCTTGGTTTCACCCGGTTGGATATCCGTAATCACAATGTCCGAAGGAAGGCCTGCCTCCGCCGCCGCTGCTTGGCTGGCTCCCCAGACTCCTTCCGTTTCGATACCACTGGGGAGGGTGATGGTGCTGACATACATCTGCGCTGCTGGGAAAACGTCGTATTCCAGACTGCCCACATTTTTGATCTCAATCGTCCAGACATAGATGGAGCGTGGCTGCCCATCTTCATCCGGTTCCGCCGCAGGCACATCGTAGATGTCTGTGACGCGAAAACGCAACCGCAAGCCTGAAGGCTGGGTCGAGGTATAGATGGCATCACCGACAAAGTAATCGTTCGTGCGAACATACGGCGTCGGTGTCGGCCAGGGGGTGTAGGTGGGACGCGGTGTCGCGGTCATACTGCCCGGTGCGCCACCTGGAGGCGGAATCAGCACGGTTGGATAGATGGGATAAGACACCCGGATGATGCTGTAGCTTTGCGGCGAGGTCACAACGCCGCTGGCATAAATGCTGATCGTGGCCGACGTCACATTGGTGGGGATGGTGATGGGAAACACGCCCGTGCGGGTCACATCCGGGATGACATCCACGGCAAAATAGCCACCGCTGCCCATCCAATAATAAGGATAAGTACTCATGCTCCCCGAATACGAGACATAGACTGCCCCGGCGCTTTGGCCCGTCCACTGGACGTAGATGGTGTTGAAATTGGGCGCGACCTGGTACCAACTGACATTGGAGGCGAAGTACGACGGCCACAATGGCAGGCTGGTCGGCGGCTGCGTCAACGTCGCGCGGGGCGTACTCGACGGACAGGTATACTGCGGCAGCCCATCGATCCGTAGATTCTGTGCCGCTCCGGTGCAGGCCAACGCCGCCAGGAGCAGCATCAACCCTGAAACGATCCAGAGACGCTTTCGGTTATCGTTCATGCTGTTCCTCTAGGGAATAAGACCGGGCTGGTTCCCGGCAGGCAGCAGGAGTGTGAAGGCTGACTCGTTGCTGCGATATCGGTTTGAGATATCCCAGGATTGGCCGAAGTAGGGTACGACCAGGCTAATCCGGGCATTAGTTTGAATCTGGATGCGTGCGTAGCCCGATTCATCGGTGAATGCCTGTGCCAGCACGCGGTTGGTGGCAATATCTACAATGCGAACGGGAATCCCCCGCACTCCTTCTGCTGGGTCCACCGCCCGGTTGACGTTTTCATCGTAGGCAATGATCACTGCCACCGTCATAACCTCTGGTGGCGCATCGGTGGCGGTGGGCTGGATAGCGGGGGGACCCTGAATAAGCTCGATCCGCCGGGCGGGTTGTGGCTCTGGGGATGGTGTCAGCACGGAGTCAGATACGACAGCAGCCGATGGATTTCTCTGGTAAATCAGCACGGCATCCAGGGCGAGCATGGTATCTGAACTGGCTGGATTGTGTTGAGGTGTGTTGCGGACTAGCAGCGTGTGCGCGCTAGACCCGACTGAAAAGGTATCGGTGCAGGTGAAGTGCGCTTCGGCGGAGTAGGAATCGACCATTCCAACGACCTGCCCGTCGATGACGACTTCCCACTGACCGCCGTTCCAGAAGGTCACATAACATACTCGCACCCCTTCGCCTTCAAACTGCAAGCGCGCGGTAGCGTCGGGGTCTATGCTGTAACGGTATTCGTTCTGCCCCGCCGACCAGGACCACATCGCAGTCCACTGCCCGGCGACATATTCCAGGTTGGGATGATCTGACTCCAGCCGGGTCCATTCATCCAGCGGCAGGGCGTCCAGGGTGGAGTTTTCCGATGTAAAGCCAATTACGCCAGGCATGACCGCGGTCACCTCCAACACCCGTGTTGCCAATGTAGGCGTGATAGTTGGCGTGGGTGAAGCAGTCGGTGTAGGCGATGCTGTAGGCGTCAGCGTCGGCGTAGCGGTTGACGTAAGTGTGATTTGGATGGTAGCGGTAGCGCTGGACGTGGCGGAGGCAGTAATCTGGACCGGATCATGGTCATGATCTCCGCCGCAAGCAGCCAGTACCAATACCAAAAGACAGAGTATTCCAAAACGTGCCATACCCAACTCCGAGGCTAGATGAATTTGACCTCTTTCATCGTACCGAAGTGGGGTGTCAGATAATTGGTATTTTTACCAGTTTGGGATGGGAGATTTACCAGTTCTACTAGGCAAAATTCCGTAGCATTCAATGGAGTCGAATTTACAGAATACATCAAAACGAGATATGCCAAGAAAGCTGGCAGGGAAAACTTGGGACTGTGGGTGACGTTGTTTCCGGCGCGAAAAGGTAGTAGACTGCATAGTAAAATGTGGTGTGCGGTTTTTAGATTTGGAAGGGCGTCTGGACATCTTATTCTAAGTCCATTAAGAGAGACTATCCGATTTGTAAACAAGATTTTCTTAATCACGTTGCCCCATGGTCAGCTGCCACGATGATCCATATGTAGTGCTACAAATTCATTATGTTGCAGGATAGTCTTGATTCAATCCTTTGAAAGGAGTATTTCTACCGATGCCATTCTTTGCCAAGTTGCAAGCTAGGCAACACATCAAGCTGTTGATCGACCTGCTCGGATCGAGAGATTCCACCAGAAGGGATGCAGAAAGAGAGTTAGTTCAAATTGGTGATGCCGCGGTCGAGCCGATTCGTTTTGCTCTATTTAGACAAGACAAGCCCGATCGAGTGAGGGAGCACTTAATAAGTATCTTAGGTCGAATTGGCAGCCCTCGAGCAATTGAAACACTCATCTTAGCTCTTTATGAACCATTATTTCGCCATAAATATGAGGCGGAAAAAGCGCTAGCTCAAATTGGTGATGCTGCGGTCGAATCACTTGGCGCTGCTCTACTCAGAAAGGACAACTCCCCGGGCGTGAAATCGAGCTTAATAGGCATCTTAGGGAAAATTGGCAACGCTCAAGCAGTTGATTTACTCATCAAAGATGGCTCATCTGAAGCAGCAGAGACCCTTAGGGTAACTAAAGATACGCGG
>CAYYNB010000041.1:0-28356 GCA_964472565.1 uncultured Anaerolineaceae bacterium | reverse complement strand
GCGGTTGAGCCGCTGATGGCTGCACTCGCGAGCGATAATGATCTCTTACGGACGGTAGCCGCGACGTCTCTTGGGGAGATTGGTGACGCGCGGGCGGTTGAGCCGCTGATGGCTGCACTCGCGAGCGATAATGATCTCTTACGGACGGCAGCTGCGGCGTCTCTTGGGGAGATTGGTGACGCGCGGGCGGTTGAGCCGCTCATGGCTGCACTTGCGAGCGATAATGATCTCTTGCGGACGGCAGCTGCGGCGTCTCTTGGGAAGATTGGTGACGCGCGGGCGGTCGAGCTTTTGATAGAGGCACTCACGAGCGCCAACGCTAGTCTACGGATTGCAGCCGCGGGATCTCTCATAAAGATTGGTGACGCGCGGGCGGATGAGCCCCTCATGGCTGCATTGGAGGACCGCCAGCGCGAGGTACGGGAGTATGTTGCATTTACATTGGGAAGTTTGGGTGATGAACGGGCAGTTTTGCCGCTATGTAAATTTCTTAAAGATGTTCGGGACCCTTTTGATCCCCATGAAGCACACAAAGCAATATTTTCGACACCAAATGGGATGCATACTAGTACAGCCACTCATGATCATGCTTTCCGGACCATGTACAGCCGGGATGTGCGCGTGACAGTAGCCGCGATACTCGGCCGAATCGGAGATCCACGAGCAGTTGACACACTTTGCTTAATGCTTGATCCCAAGAAGCACTCGACATTGGGTTATGTTTCCGTTGGCGGCCAAGAGTGGCTAACAGTGGCTGCGGCAGAGGCACTGGGCAATATCCAGGATGCCCGAGCAATTGAACCGATCCTTGCTGCTCTCAGGGATACCGACCCAATAATCTCAGTATATCGGTTCTTCAACGAACCTATCATAACCGCTCTGACAAAAATCGGTTTATCAGCTGTTGAACCACTCATCGCTGCTCTAAAGGCACCGGAAGAGATTGTACGGTATTCATCAGCCCAAGCGCTGGGAGGAATCGGGGATACTCGTGCTGTTGGGCCACTTATTATCACGCTGACCTATGATGTACTTCCAATGGTACGTGCAGCTGCAGCCGAGGGACTACGTCGTCTTGGCGATAAAAGCGCGATCGATCCCCTGACTGCAAAACTTGGAGCGGAATGTGTCAAGGGTCTGCAACAACTCGCCTGAAAAGATTAAGGAAGATTCGACACGATGGGCGGATTAATCCAGACCGCCTCGGGCGCTCCCTTGACAAGCGGTTCCCCGCGCACAAAGCGCTGGGGATGTTGAGCATAGGCCGCGGCTAAAATTGCTTGCCGCTGCCGACGAATACCGTCGGCTTGTCCATAATGAACACTGGATGGCGTGAGTAAATTCAAGCCCGTATGGTAGTGGTGGTGGTTGTACCACTCGAAAAAAGGGTGCGCCCAGTCACGGGCATCCTGAATACAGCCAAAACGATCAGGATAATCCGGGCGATACTTGAGCGTTTTGAACTGCGCCTCGCTGAAGGGATTATCATCTGAAACATAGGGTCGGGAATGGCTGGTGTTGATGCCCAGATCACTCAATAACAGGGCCAGGGTTTTGGCCTTCATCGGTTTGCCATTGTCGGCATGGAGGGTCAACTGGTCGGGTTGGATGTGTTGGTTGGCGGCGGCAGTGGCAATCAGTTGCTTGGCCAGTTCAGCACTCTCATGCTCGGCAATCATCCAGCCCACGACATAGCGACTAAAGATATCGATGACCGTATACAACGCAAAGTGCGTCCACTTGGCAGGTCCGCGCAGCTTGGTAATGTCCCAACTCCACACCTGGTTGGGACCGACTGCCAGCAGTTCCGGCTTGTGATACACCGGGCGTTGGCGCTGCTGACGCCGTTCGCGCACTTCGGCATAGGCGTCCAAAATCCGATACATCGTGCGCCAATGGCACAGATGCGTTCCCTCATCCAGCAAGGTGGCATACACTTGACGCGGGGCACAATCCATAAACCGCTCACTGTTGAGAACCGCTCGGACTTTGGCCCGTTCCTCCACTGAGAGCGCATGGGCCGGTGTGGGGCGCGGGACGGGTGCCGATGTCGGGCGTGGATACAAACGGCTGCGCGGTATTTCCAACTCGTGACAGGCGCGCGTGATGCCTACCGTTTGGCTCAGTTCTTGGGCGATGGTCGTCACCGCGTCTCGTCCTCCTGCTGACTCTCGAGCAGCCTGGCTAACTTTTTTTGGGCGTCAATGATCGCCTCGGCTTGTTCTAGCTTCCGCTGTAACCGGGCATTCTCCCGTTCCAGGCGCTTCACGTCGGCGGCATTCGGCTTGGCCCGTGGTCCACGCGCTTTATTACCCAAGGTTCCCGCTTCATATTCCGCGCGCCACTTGGTCAGATACGACGAATATAATCCTTCACGACGCAACAAAGCTCCAATCTCGCCATGAGCGCACTGCGCGGCCTCTTCTACGATCTTGCGCTTATACGCTGCGGTGAACCGGCGACGCATCGTTTGCGGTCGTACCTCGGTGTCCGGATGTTTGCCATTTGATGCTGACATGCTTCTGTTCCCTTTGCTCCACCCTTATGATTCTACTCTAAACTTTGGAGCAGACTTGTTGCATCCATTCTGGCACAAAGGGGAGACCCTGATTCATACGTCCGCGAATGTGTGAATAGAGCACTAAACACACTTGGCGCTCAATAACAAACGACCGTTTGGTTGGTCGCGTATTGGCTCCCGATAACGGCGCTTGGTCTGCATCGTTCTTAGTATCCATACTGTTTGCAGGGGTGTTTCTGTGGACCTTTGCAATCTTTGACCAAAGCTATGGCAGAAAACCCTCTTCTGCTGCGCGAGCAATCAACTGCTCATTCGTTTCGACTCCGAAGCGGTGACGCAGCCTCTCGCATATATTATGGACGCGCCGCAATGTAACCCCGAGTCGGAGCGCAATCTCCTTACGGCGAATCCCTCGTGCCAGCAGTCGCAACACTTCTCGTGCTTCAGTATCTAACTGCCAGTCAGCACGGTCAGACTGCATCGCTAACAAATATTCAGAGTTGGCAGTCGGTGAGAGATAGGGTCTACCTTTTAACACCATTTTGATCGCTTCAATTAGGCAGCTGGTGAGAGGATCGCTCTTATAGAGATACCCAGCAGCTCCACAGGTGAGAACTTCCTGTACAATCAGGCCGTCCGGTAGATTCCCCATCACGATCAGGCGAGAAATCGGTGCAGCACGTTTTACTTGCTCGATCAACGCCAACACATCCAGCTCTGGCTCGATTTTATCATCCAACAGAATGACATCGGGAGATGTATCAGCTAACAAACCCAATAAATCAGAGAGCAGTTGGCAAGCTCCCATTACTTGGAAAATGCCGTGCTCACGCAGCACGGTTTTTATTCCTTCCAGTATCAGATCCATCTCATTTGCAATGACTATCTTGACCGTCATGCTATCCTCTTCTTCAAGGCCTACTACTACTGAAGGTAGCATACCATACGCGTGTCAACCTCGTCAGCCGTAAATTATGCAGATGAAGCATGTCAAACTTACGGTACTGAGAGTGTCAACCGAGAGTAAAACAAAAAAACCGGTGCGCTTCACCGGAAAGAAGAATCAATTGCCCCCCAGCAGGATTCTACGAGCCTGAAATCCGCCCTCGTCGAATAGCCTCAGCAATTACCTGTGCGTTCGTGCGTACATCGAATTTCTCACGCAGCCGGGTCTGGATGTCGTATACGGTTCGCCGACTGAGATTCAGCGCTGCTCCAATTTGTTTAGGAGTCAACTCCACCATGAATTGCAGCACTTCGAGTTCACGCGGCGTTAAGCAGATTTCCGGCGGATCGGGTTGCGCGCACCGACTGCCAGCTTCAGGAGAGACGTAAGACACGCCGCGCTTCACATGTCGGATACCGCTCACCAATAGATCGGGTAATGATTCGGATTTATCGATAAAGCCCAACGCACCACATTCTAAAGCAGCCTGAATTTGCGCCCGTGACCACTGCTGCCCCAGAACAATGATTTTGAGCGTAGGGTACTGTTCTCGCAGACGGGCCATCGCTTCAAAAATATCTGTGTCGGACAGCCGATCTCCCAGCAGCAGTACATCAACAACCTGTCCATGGTCTACCAATGCCTTCATACTTGCAAAAATCCCCACCAGCTCGATGTCCTGAGATTGGGTGAGAATATCCCTTACCGCAATGCGTATCAGGTCATGTTCATCGAGCACACCCACTTTAACTTCCATTATTGGTAACTCCTTTTTACCAGATCACCATCGCACCTGACCTTACACGAACGGATGTTCCATAAATGTTTTTATTATTCCATAGTTAACAATGCATGGCAATAAAATTAATGTCAAGTTTCGGTTTATTTTCCGTTTGTAGACCAGTAAGCATAGACAAATAAAATGCGCAAGAGGTAAATTTACGGTTTCAATGATGGCAATGTTGACATCTAAGCTATGAGCATTTCAACATCCCATCTCCGTAATTTTGCCATTCTGTTGTGTTCAGTTTTACATCTCCTACCCGCATAGTTTGACATTCCGCCCCCCATACCCATGTGATACCCTTAAAACATCGAACGGATGAGCGAAAGGGAACCTGATGGCGCTCCATCACCTGCTCGTTTTTGTTTTATTTCTGCTCTGGAGTTAAGGCATCATGGCTGCTCAATCTCCTGTTACTCGCCTAGCCCAGCACGATCTCTATGTGCTGTCACGCGCTCTGGTCGCCAAAGAATGGGAAGACTTCCCAGCCAGCCCAATAGTGGAATTACTGTTATCGAACCTGGATATCCATGTACCAGAAGATATGCATATTTTGCGACGGGTATTGGGCGCGGATGCGCTGCGTGCGATTCTTGCTGTCGATCCCAACGGCCCAGCTCCAGCTTTCCAAGCGCGATCCGGCGATCTCAACACAGTACCGGAACTTCCGACAACAGCTCATCTGAGCGCAGAACAGCAGCGCCAGGCTGCGGAGGTGGGAACCTGGCTGGATGAGTATGTGGCATGGGCAGGCAGTGCAGCGAATGAAACACCACTACTGTTTCACCAGGCTGCCGGGCTGTGGCTTGCGGCGCTTGCTATCGGACGTCGGCTGTACATTCATACTCCCTGGCGGCAGCGTGTCTTTCCGAATCTCTATATCATGCTGGTCGCTGTTTCGACTTATTACCGCAAATCTGCCGGTTTGAACCTTGCGCAT
This sequence comes from uncultured Anaerolineaceae bacterium, assembly GCA_964472565.1. GTDB lineage: Bacteria > Chloroflexota > Anaerolineae > Aggregatilineales > Aggregatilineaceae > DATAMF01. The sequence continues at coordinate 23,165 of CAYYNB010000041.1, read as the reverse complement.
GATATTGCACGTGCATCCATGCCACACCTGATTTTGCCCCAACCCGGCTCCCCAGAAGCCTTCATGAGCATGCTGGGAGGAATACTGCCGCCTAACTTTGAAGACATCCCGGCTCAGGATCGACAGCGGTTGACGAAAGGCAATACCTTTGCCGCTCAGCGCGGTATTCTGCGCGATGAACTCTCAGCACTGTTTAAGTCGATGGGGCGTGATTACATGGCCGGATTGAAAGAACTGATCATGCAGCTCTACGACTGCCCTGATTATCTCGACTCTAATACGAACAACCGAGGATTAGTGGTAATCCGGGATGCGGCGCTGTCTATCCTAGGAGCAGCGACTCCGGCGGAACTGGCAACTTCTTTAAGTGTAAACGACTGGTACAACGGCACACTCGCTCGCTTTGTTTTGCTGACGCCAGAGCCGGATTACACCGAACGGCAAGCCTCCATCGAAACACCAATACCAGAAAATCTAGTACGCACTCTGAGAGAATTACATGAGGTGCTGCCCGCGCCGCCAGAACCTCAAGCACTTGGTGATTCGGCCAGTTTGAACCCCTGGTCCTTGATTGCTACTGAAGTCTGGCCGCCGCTGCACGCCTACGAGCAGGCGCTGCGCCAAATGACCGCCCCCAACTCCTCTTTGGATGATCGGCTGCGTACCGTCTATGGACGTTTACACGTCCTGGCGCTCAAAGTAGCAATTATCCTCGCCGCATTGGACTGGATCGCGCTAGGTGAACGGCGGCAAAACCATCCGATAGTTCGTGCAGCGCATTGGTATCGCGCCCAACAGGTGGTGGAAATCTGGCGAGCTTCAGCCCATCGATTGCTACACGACTTAGGCGAGAGTGAAGAAGCTCGCCTCGAGATCCGTATCCTCAAGTTGCTTGCTGCACATCCAGATGGGATTTCTGTGCGCAGCATCTATCGGGCGCTGCGTTCGCCTCGTAAACCAGTTATTGAATCCCTCAAGGCATTGGAGCAAGATGGCCGGGTGGAACAGGACTTCATGCGCAGTGGTCAGCAAGGGCGCAAAGCCGAGTCGTACCGCCTGGTGGAATAGGTGGCCGTGACAGAATCACTTTTGTGTCGATCTGTCACCGGGCGTGACACAAACGATTTTTGAGGGGAACCCATTGTGTCACGCGATTGGGACAGAATCGCGATTGTGTCACTGTCACGCTCTCATTTGAGCGCGACACAAACAGAGTGAGGGGTAAAAGATGATCCGGGTGGATACTCAAACTCTAAAGGAAAGTGTGGATTTACGGCGCATTGTTGAGCAGGATTTGGGACCTGCACCGTTAAAAGGTGGGCGTGCCCTCTTATGGAAGTGTCCATTTCATCACGAGCGGAAGGGCTACAGTTTAGCCGTTTGGGAAAATGGCTACCGCTGTTTTGGGGCGTGTCAGATGAGTGGGGATGTCTTCAACTGGCTGAAACGCTACCGGAATATGGATTTTCTTGAAGCAGTGAGATTGTTGGATACCGGCTTTCCATCTAGACCAGTCCCACTGATCCATCAGACGGAACCGCCTGATGACGATCCTCCGCCATTGGCTTGGCAAGTAACGGCGCGGCAAGTGGTGGACTTGGCCGAAGAAACCTTGTGGTCCGAGCAGGGAGAACAGGCGTTGGACTATTTGGTTGGGCGCGGCTTACAGATGAGTACGATCCAGGCAGCCCATCTGGGTTATATCCCTGGTGGCTACCGTCAATGGCGGACAATTGCTGGAATGACTGTGCCTTGTGGAATCACTATCCCCTGGCTGACCAACAGCGAAGAAATCTTGTGGGCTGTAAAGGTACGCCGCGCAGCGGGCTTTCCTAAATATGTTCAAATTCCGGGGGGTACCAGCGGCGGTTTGTATCACGCTGACGTACTCAAGGGTGCGAAAGCCGCCCTGTTTTGCGAAGGAGAGTTCGATACGCTCCTGGCACATCAGGAAGGTGAACCACTCGTTGCCGCCGTTACTCTTGGCAGCGCCGGAAATCGACTGAACCGTCGCTGGTTGTTCGATCTGGTAGCTATCCCGCTGATCCTTGTGGCATATGACATGGATCAAGCGGGCGAGAAAGGTGCTGCTCATCTGCAATCCTTCTCACGGCGGATGCATTCAGTTCATATCCCTTGGGGCAAAGACCTGACCGAGTTCCATCAACAGGGTGGTGATTTGTACTCCTGGCTGGCAAGGGAACTGCGGCAGGTACGAGAAAAAGCATAGGCAAACGAGGATGGGGGATAGGCATGAATGGCGATATCCAATCTGAAGAAACTGCCCAGGATATGCTCAAACGAGTATTTATAGTGGCAAGGCTATTAACCGGGAAAAGCGATCCACCCATTGACGAACCTGCGGAACCTGTCCGCTTGAAGCGCAAAAAACACAAGAAGTAGAACCTGTTGTAAAGTGTTGGTGTGGAAATAAAGGAATCGAGCATGGTACGCAAAACGAAACGTATTGTGACAATCCCAGGATATGTTCAATATCTCCGCACCAGCGATGAAGAAGTACAAGCACCGGAGCGTTCACAAAATGGTCAGCGCCGTGATATTCAGCGGTTGCTCCGAATTTACCCTGATTTACCAGAACTAGGTGAGTATGTCGACAACTACACAGGCACATCTGCCGACAGGAAAAACTACCAACAGATGCTGCGTGATGCGCGGCAGGGGAAATTCTCACACGTCTTTGCAGCTACACCCGATCGGTTTGGACGGGATGATGTCGAGGCATTACGAGCTATTGATGAGCTAACCACTTTGGGTCTTTGTGTGCGTTTTGCCACCCACCCTGAACTCGACCCAGCAAACGAAGATGATCGACTGTACCTGAATATTTTGTTCGGTATGGCGAAGCGAGAGTCCCGTGTTATCGCCCGCCGCAGCCGGAATGGGATGCTCTCAAAACTCCTTGGAGGTGGTTGGCCCTGGCGCGCACCGGATGGTTACCTTAACTGTGAAATCAAACTGACAGACTTGGGTCAGGAGGAGCAGGTTAAACATGCTCGTTATCAGCGTTGGGTGGAATGAGATCCGGTTCAGGCCAAAGTCTGGCGCTATGCGTGGGATCTGCTGCTTGAGAATCGCCTAACCCTGGATCAAATTTGCGAGAAGCTCCATGAACGTGGCTACCGCTTACGCGATGGCAAACCCTTTATCGAATTTAATCGACAAGGACAGGCTATTGCCTACATCCAGCAGTTATCCCGTGCGTTCCATAATTGGTTCTATGCAGGTTGGGTTGTATCCGACAATGAATGGGCCAAAATACCACCGAAAACGGTGCGTGGTGAATGGGAGCCAATTGTCAGCACTGAAGAATTTGAACGCGGGTTAGAAATTCTGGCACAACGCCATTGTCTGCCAATTCCTGTAAAGCGGCATTTCTACTTATTGCAGGGTCTTGTCTATCTGGAAGAAGAGGATGGGAGTGTCAAGAAACTGACCTGCGGCAAGCCCAATGCTAACCGTCCACGCGGCGGAGTATCTTACTACTGCATCCCCAGTAGCGCCCAAAACTTTTTATGTCATGTCATTGATGAACAAGTTCCTGTTCATTTACAGGCTATTCAGCTTGCGCCTGACCTACTGCCTGCTATTCAGCAAGCTTATTTGGCGGATGTATCCCGCTATTCCTCCAATCATGACCGGGAATTGCAGGAACTGGAGGCGGCTCTCAATCGGTTGGAGCAGAAAGAAGTGAATCTTTGGCGTGCTTTTACTGAACACGGTATGCGTGCGCCTATCTATGAGAAACTGTCGCGTGAATATGAGGATGAGCGCACACGCATTCAGCAGGCACTACATGCGATTCAACAAGATCGCACCGAACACATTACCAATCTCGACGCAGCACTCATGGTAATTGCTGAGATTGCCGAACATTATATTTTGCACACACCAGAGCGACAACGTGATATACTTAGACAGATGGTCAGCCGGATTGTGATCAATCCGGAGGGTAGGATTGCTCGAATTGAGCTTAAGCCACCATTCAGTTATCTGGATGGCTTGCGACATCGAGAGAAGAACGGCTCGCGAGGAAAACGCACCAGGGCTAAAAAAGAAGAAACCAGCGATTTGGACGCTGGTTCACTTCACATCACACGTGATACCCCCAGCAGGACTCGAACCTGCGCCTCTGCCTCCGGAGGGCAACGCTCTATCCTCTGAGCTATGGGGGCAAGGTGATTAGCTAAATTTTACCAGTATTAACGGGCACGTCAAGCCTCAGACGCTTCCTCGTCTTCTAACATCGACACCACTTCGGCCCGCGTCAAAGAAACGAGATCCGCGCTGTCGATGCGGAGCAGTGCATCAATTCCGCCGCCCCCTGCATAAATGGTCGGATACGCGCGCACCGCCGGGTCCATAAACGCCGCCATCGGTGTCTTGAGGCCAATCGGCGGCACCGTGCCCACCGCATACCCCGTGATCTCAAGGACTTGTTCCGCATCCGCTAATTTCACCCGTTTACGGCTGACATTCAGCCGTTCTGCCAGCTTTCGCGGATCCACGTGCCGTGTACCGCAGCCAAGCACCAGAAATGGTTTTTCATCGACAAGGAACACCACCGATTTGACGATTTGATCTTCATCCACCTTAAGCGCGCGCGCCGCCGCCGGGACGGTGGGTGTGGGCACGCCGGGGAAGATAATTTCAGCCGCAATATCCTCCGCTTTCAGATAGTCCTGTAAATGTTGAGGACTGAGTGGCTTTTTTTCGACCACCTCTTCGGCAAACACCAGTTCCACTTCTCGCCCGGCAAAATCCATCAGGTCTTTTCCGGCCATAACACCTTCTGGTGAAGTCAGCGCCGCGTCGAGCGCGTCGAAGTCGTCAAAAAGCACCTCGACGATATGGAGATACGGTGCTTCTCCGGCTGGTCCCCCGATGATTTTGTTCATCCAAATGTCGCGCACACCGGGCATTTTTTTAAGATAAGTAAGGTTGCGTTCGTAGCGGAGTTCAAAACTGCCCGTTTTGGCCGCCCGTTTAAACAGCAGAATCAACTTAATCATTTGAACTTTTACCTTTGGTTACGGCTGCGTCGGAAACTTCGCCCAAAAATAGTGCCCATCACAAACGCCAGCATCACGGCCTGCCAGGGTTTCGCTTGAACCATCTGCGTGGCATCATTCGTCATCTGATCAAACGTATGCCCGTGCAGATAGATCGCTGCGCGTTCCAGGCTGTGCGAAATCTGGCCCGCCTGCTGGATAACATCTTTATCGCCCACCCGCACCGCTTCTGCTCGAAGTCGTTCCGCCGCTGTGATCAACTGGTCAGCCGCGACTTCTTTGGTCGAGTAGGCCCGTTGGAGCACCGTTCGTCGTGCTTCCCGCAGGGATGTTGTTCGGGGTCGTTCAACTTCATTTGACATCAGAATTTTCGCTCAGTGGCAATGATCTATAAAATCAATAATATAGCCTATGATCGTTGTTTTTTTCCAGAAGTCTAGTTGTTAGGGTAAAAAATATGAGCGCTCCCAATGTCCCCTATCCTCATCCCCGCTCATCAACGACGCACGGCGCTGCGAACCCCTGGGTATTACGTCTGCCGCTGCTCGTGCTCACCGGGCTGATCCTGCTGTTTTTCCTGCTGATCATTTTGCTCGCTGGGTACCAGTTTTTGCACGAAGACGAAATTTACCCCGGCGTTTCCACGGTCTGCGGTCTTAACCTGGCCAGGATGACACGCCAGGAAGCTATTTCGGCGCTGTCGCAGCAGGTTGATCAGGTGGGCTGCAACAGTCAGGCACTTGAAACCGCGACCTTTGAATTTCGCTATCAGGATGCAGACGGCCAGTGGAAAAGCTGGGCATACAGCGCCGCCGATTTGGGCCTCCAATTGGATCTTGAAGCGACAGTGGACGAAGCTTATCAAGCCGGACGGGGTGGAAACCGCCTCGAAAATTTCCTCGATCAGCTTGATGTTCGCCAAAAAGGGTATCGCGTTTCGCCGGTACTGGTTTACGATCAGTCCAATGCCGAACGAATTCTGAGTGAGATCGCCAATACCTACATCAACCAGCCGGTGCTGAATGCCAGCCTGAGTCTGGTCAACAATCAGGCGGTTGCCATGCCTGCGCAAGTCGGGCATACACTGGATGTCCCGGCGGCTCTGGCCGTGCTGCGCCAGGAAATAACCACGCTCAATTCACATAGTGTGATCACCCTGGAACCTTACCAGACTCAGCCCTCTATCCTCGATGCCAGCACTGCGGCGGATCAAATCAATCTGGCACTCTCCGCCCCGGTGCAGTTTTACATTGCCGCAGGGGAAGGCCCAAGTCAAGGCCCCTGGTCCGTTCCAGTAGATACCCTTGCCAAAATGGTGAGCAACGAACTGGTTACAGCCGCCGATGGCACAGCCCACTATGAGGTTCGCCTCAATCTGGATGAAGCCCGCGCCTTTTTAGACAATCTCTCGCCCGATCTGACAGTCCAGCCCGTCAATGCGCGGTTTATCTTTGATGATGAAACAAGCCAGCTTGAAGTCATTGAAAATAGCGTCAATGGGCGTGCCTTAGACATCGATACCACCTTAGCCCAATTCGAAGCGGCCATCTTTTCTCCCGATCCGGCGCAGCGCCGTGTCCAGTTAATTTTTATCAACGTCCCGGCCCAGATTCCCGATACCGCGATAGCCTCCCAGTTAGGTATTACCGAACTGGTGATCCAGAAAACGACCTACTACTACGGCTCGACAGCGGCCCGCCGCAACAACATCGAGGTTGCTGCCTCTCGTTTTCACGGGATCGTCATCGCACCCTACAGCGAATTTTCCTTTAATGAATGGCTGGGTGATGTCAGCCCCGAAACCGGCTATGAATCAGGCTTAATCATCGTCAACAATCAAACCATTCCGGGTGTGGGCGGTGGCGTCTGTCAGGTTGCGACCACGGCCTTTCAGGCGGCGTTTTACGGCGGTTATCCGATCAACGAGCGCCTGGAACATGCCTACCGCGTCAGCTATTACGAGCAGGGTGAAGGCGCGGGTATGGATGCCACCGTTTACTCGCCTATCGTAGACCTGCGCTTCACCAACGACACGCCGTACCACCTGTTGATCGAAACCTACGTCAACCTGAACAGCAGCACCATCACGTTCAAATTCTACAGCACCGGCCTGGATCGCCGCGTCGAGAAGGAAGGCCCGTATATCAAGAACCAGACATCGCCCCCGCCGCCCATCTACCGCGCCAATTCGAACCTGCGCTCCGGCCAGATCAATCAGGTTGATTATGCAGTAAGCGGCGCGGACGTCTACGTCTATCGCACCGTCTACGAAGGGGATCGCGTGATTATCGATCACGAAGAGTTCCACAGCCATTATGTCTCGTGGGCCAACCAGTATGAAGTTGCGCCCGGCGATCCGCGTATCAACGGGTAAAACGACCCTGCTCCGGCGCTTGGTGGGGCAATTCACGCATTGCCCCCCTAATTTTCCCAACCGCCCAACGTTTTTTGTTTCCCTTGCTCCGAACACTTGTTCACGCTACACTACCTGTGCATCATCCTGCTTAGACGGAGTTTCACATGGCAAAAGCGCGTGTGTATTATGAGTGCCAGACCTGCGGGCGGCGTTCGCCGCGTGCGATGGGCAAATGCCCCGGATGCGGTGAATTTAACACCATGGTCGAAATGGTTGAAGAACCGGAGCCGAAAGGCGCTTCTGCATTAAATGCCGGTCCGCCGCGTTCTAAACCCCAAAAGCTGAAAGATGTTTCCTCCGATGCCGGAGATCGGTACCCTGTGCCGGTTGAAGAACTGTCGCGTGTGTTAGGGGGCGGTTTGGTACCGGGCAGCGTCGTGCTGGTCGGCGGCGATCCGGGCATCGGCAAAAGCACCCTGCTGTTACAAGTGGCCGTTCTCATGGAACAGTCCGCTGGCCCCGTGTTGTATGTTAGCGGCGAAGAGAGCGAACGCCAGATCAAAATGCGCGCCGAGCGTTTAGGCTTATCCTCCGATATGCTCTACCTCGTCACCGAAACCGAAATGAGCGCCATTCTGACCCACGTCGAGACGGTCAAACCCCGCTTGCTGATCGTGGATTCCATCCAAACCACCTACAGCGAAGGCAAAGCAGCCGCCGCAGGTAGTGTGTCCCAGGTTCGCGAATGCGCCAGCCAGCTCCGCGAACTGGCCAAAAATACCGGCATCGCGGTGTTTCTGGTCGGCCACGTGACCAAAGAAGGCGTGATCGCGGGGCCGCGTGTGCTCGAACATATTGTAGACACCGTGCTCTATCTCGAAGGAGATCGTTTTCAGGCCTACCGTCTCTTGCGCAGCGTCAAGAATCGCTTCGGCGCGACCAGCGAAGTTGGCGTCTTTGAAATGCGGGATCGCGGCCTGGTCGAAATTACCAACCCCTCCGAAGTGTTTATCGCCGAGCGGGTTGTCAACTCGCCGGGGAGCGCCATCGCCGTCACGATGGAAGGCACCCGCCCCTTGCTGGTTGAAGTACAGGCCCTTGCCACCCAAACCGTTTATCCCAACCCCCGCCGCACTTCCAACGGCATCGACTTTAACCGCCTGCTGCTGATCACAGCCGTTCTGACGCAGCGTGTCGGGATCAAACTGTACGAAAAAGACATCTTTCTGAACGTAATCAGCGGCCTGCAAATTGACGAACCCGCCGCCGATCTGGCGATTGCGGTTGCACTCGCCTCCAGCGCGTGGAATGTGCCCATCCCGGCGGATATGGCTTTTGTGGGCGAAATTGGCCTCAGCGGAGAATTACGCGCGGTCAGTCAAGCGCCCACTCGCATTCGAGAAGCCGCCAAGTTAGGGTTTAAGCGGGTCATGGTTCCCAAAACATTCCGCCCGGATGATGCCTCGGTGAAGGGCGTCGAGTTGATCCGGGTGCGCAGTGTGGCCGATGCGTTGCACGCCGCGCTCCCCCGCCCGGCAGACTAGCATCAGGTGATTGTCAGGATCGGCGGTGTTCCGTTGAGTGGGAGTCGTCTGCCCGTCAAGTTCAACCTATCAAGCTCATTTATAGTAGGGGCATTACTGAGACGGTTGATGCCCCCCACAACCGTCCGGTGCTCCCCCAAGACCAAACGCTTTGCGAACCAAGTGTTTGGTCTATTCTTTTAGGCCGATCCAAGAAAATAATCATCCCATTCATTATTCTATTTTTCCAACTTGCCAGATAGAACCTTTGTTCGTATAATGGAATACATGTTCGGACTGTTCGATTATTCGGGTTATTCGGGTTGTTTTGACGCCAATATACGCCGGGCTATAATCGCAGCTATGATAAGCAGCGAAAAGTCCCCGGTTATGTCGTTTCATCGCGTAGGTATTTTGGCGCATCCTCTTCGTCCCAGCACAGCCCCTATTGCGCAGACAATCGCGCGCTGGCTGCTGGACCAGGGGATCGATACGTGGGTCCGAACCGTGTGGGATACGTCGCGGGCACAGCCCCTTGTTCACGGCTCCGATTTGATTATTGCTATCGGTGGTGACGGGGCCATGTTGCGGGCAGCGCGCATCTGTGCCCCCGAAAAAGTGTCCGTGCTGGGTATCAACACCGGTTATCTGGGCTTTTTGACCGAGGTCAGTCCCGACGAATGGGAAGAAAGCCTGAAAACGCTGTTAGCCGGGAACTACTGGATCGAACAGCGTATGATGATCCAGTGTGAGGTGCGGCGCGGCGAAGTGGTTCTCAACCAGACCGAGGCCCTGAATGATGTAGTGATTAGCCGGGGTGCGATTGCGCGTTCGGTGCGGCTGAATACCAATATCGATGGCGGTTGGGCGACCACCTATCACGGGGATGGTTTAATCATTGCCACCCCCACAGGTTCAACCGCCTATGCGCTGGCGGTTGGGGGACCCATTTTGCCCCCGGAATTAAAAAATATCCTGGTGGTTCCCATCGCGCCCCATCTCAGCATGGACCGTCCGATGGTGCTCTCTCAGGGGGCAACGATCCAGGTTGAGGTCGAGCCGGACACCAGCGCCGAAGTGTTTTTAACCGTCGATGGGGAATTGATCGCCAGCCTCGAAGCGTCGGACGAAGTGCGGGTTCGTGCCAGTGACAGCATCAGCCAGTTCATCCGCCTTCGGGATCGTCACTATTTTTACCGTTCGTTGTTAGATCGCCTGGAACCGCACGTGTCAGCCCCTCGTCCCGCCAAAAAGGGTGACAGGTCGCATATTAGAAACCAATAATAGAACGAGATTTTAGCCCGTTTTTTTGAGATAATCATTTTTATTACCGGGTGACGAGAAGATCAACAATGACGATTTCAGAACAAACACAAACGAGTCATGCTGAAGAAGATGGTCTGACGTACTGCGCAGTCCATCCGACGATTGCCACCAATTTGCATTGTAACCGCTGTGGCCGCCGCATGTGTACCAGGTGTGCCGTGCGAACGCCCGTCGGCTACCGCTGCCGCGAGTGTGTGCGCCAGCAGCAAAACACGTTCTTTAACGCGCAGATGCTGGATTATGTGATCGCTGCGGCGGTGACCCTTGTGCTCGGTTTTATGGCCGCCGGCTTTCTGTCCATGATCCGTTGGTTTTTCATTGCCTTTTTCATCGGTCCGGCGGTGGGGGGCGTTATCGGGCAGATTATCATGCGGCTAACCAACAAGCGGCGGGGCCGTTATACCGGGCTGGTGGTTGGTGTCTGTATGGTCTTAAGCGCCCTGCCGTTTATACTGGTTAATCCGCTCGGAGTGGGCCTCTATTTAGTGATGGCGACCAGTACCGCTGTGGCTCAATTTGGTTTACGGCTAAGTGTGTGAGGCAGAATGCTGCAAGAACTGCGAATTAAAGACTTCGCCATTATCGATGAACTGGCGCTGAGTTTGGGCAGCGGTTTTATCGTCATTACCGGCGAGACGGGCGCGGGCAAGTCGATTATTGTCGATGCTGTGAATTTGTTGCTGGGTGAGCGTTCCGATTCGAACTGGGTACGGGGCGGCGCAGATCGGGCAGTCGTCGAGGGTACTTTTCACATTCCCGAACACGCCCGCGAACTGATCCATTCCTATCTCCAATCCGAAAATTTGGAAGGCGACACGCCCGACGAAGTGAGTCTCATGCGCGAAGTGCGCGCGAATGGCCGTAGTCAGGCGCGTGTGAATGGTGTCGTCTGTAATCTCAATGTTTACCGCGATTTAGGCGCGATGCTGGTTGATATTCACGGCCAGGGTGAACACCTCTCCTTGCTGCGTCCGGCTCAGCATCTTTACCTGCTGGATCGTTATGCGGGCCTGGAAGCTGAGCGCCTCAAACTCCGCGATCAGGTCCGCCAGTTGAATCATATCCGGGACGAGATCGCCAGCTTGCTCACCGACGAAGCGGCCCTCGCCCGCCGGATGGATATGTTGCAGTACCAGATTCAGGAAATTGAAACCGCGAACCTGCGCCCCGAAGAAGAGGAAGAACTCCGCCAGGAGCGTAACCGCCTGGTGAATGCCGAAAAGATCGCGGAATTGGCTACCGAAGCCCAGTTTGCTCTGGTAGGTGAGGCGGGTGAAGGTTCAGCCGTTGATCTGCTGGCTCAGGTTGCCCTGGTCTTAGGCAAACTTCTCAAATTTGATCCGGCCCTCGAAGAACGTTATCAACTGGCCGAAAACCTGAGCGCCCAGGCCGACGAATTAGCGCACGCCTTGCGCCAGTACCGCGAGAGTATTGAGTTTGATCCCCGTCGCCTGGATGAGATCGAAGAGCGCATCGAAGTGCTGACTCGCCTCAAGCGCAAATATGGCGGCACGCTTGAAGCGGTGCTGGCCTATGCTGAAAAGGCCCAGGCCGATCTTGACGCCATCACCCACAGCGAAGAGCGTCTGGCCGAACTGCGTGAGCAGGAAGAAACATTCCTGCACGAAGTCGGCAGGCTGGCCGCCGCCTTGAGCGACAAACGCCAGCAGGCCGCCCTCAAATTAACCCAGTCTGTGATCAAGGAACTGGGCGAACTCAAAATGCAGGGCGCGCGCTACGAAGTTCGCATCGCCCAGGAAGAAGACCCCACCGGTTGTTATGTGGGCGAACGGCGCTTGATGTTCAATGCCACCGGCATCGATCAGATTGAATTTTATATGTCTGCCAACCAGGGCGAGTCACTCCGCCCCCTGGCAAAGGTTGCATCCGGTGGCGAAACCGCCCGCATTATGCTGGCGCTGAAAGCAGTCCTCTCATATGCCGACCAGACACCTACCTTGATCTTTGATGAAATCGACCAGGGTATCGGTGGCCGGATTGGTGTGGTTGTCGGCCAAAAATTATGGCAGCTCTCCGATAATCATCAGGTGCTCGTCGTGACTCACTTGGCCCAACTCGCGGGTTTTGGTGACTCGCATTACAAAGTGAGCAAACATGTGAAGTCGGGCCGTACGGTGACTCGCATCGAACAGTTAAGCGATCAGGGCCGCGTCGATGAATTAGCTGAAATGCTGGGGGCAGATACGTCGAGCGCTCGCCAAAGCGCCTATGACATTCTGATGTTAGCCCGCCGCACCAAAGAGGGGCAGCGCTTAGAACCTACGGCTTAAACCAGGAAAATAGTGGAGCAACCTTACAGTCCAATGCCAGGCCAAGCTTGGCATTTTTTATTTTGTCATAGGTCTGCTAAATTCTAAAACAGAGTATTTGGGGGACATCATGTTGAAACTTCAGGATCATTTGGATCAAATGACCGCCCCCGGTGATCTCGTTGAGATTGTGGATGCGGCTGAAAAGAAAATACGCTGTGTAGCCTGTGGGCACCGCTGCTTGATCAAAGAGGGGCGTCGTGGTATTTGCCAGGTCCGTTATAACCATGCGGGAGTGTTACGTGTCCCACAGGGGTATGTTGGTGCGCTCCAGGTTGACCCCATCGAGAAAAAACCGCTTTACCACATCACACCGGGTGCCGCCGTCCTCAGTTTTGGCATGTTAGGTTGTGATTTCCACTGCGATTACTGCCAGAACTGGGAAATTTCGCAAACACTGCGTGACGAAGCAGCAGGCCGGGATTATATGCCCATCACCGCCGACGAGTTGATCACGTGGGCGAAAAACCACCGGTCACGCGCGGTTGCCAGCACCTACAATGAACCCTTGATCACGTCCGAGTGGGCGGTTGAGGTGTTCCAGAAGGCAAAACAGGCCGGGATGCTGACCATGTACATCTCCAACGGCAACGGCACACCCGAAGTCATCAACTATCTCAAGCCCTGGCTCGATGGGTACAAAATCGACCTCAAGACCATGCAGGACAAACTGTATCGCCAACACCTCGGAGGTGTGCTGCAAAACGTGCTGGATACGATCAAACTGGTTTACGAAGCCGGAATTTGGCTGGAAGTCCTCACCTTGATCGTGCCCGGTTGGAATGATAGTAACGACGAACTGTGGGAGGCCGCCAACTATATCCGCAGTGTTTCGCCTGATATTCCCTGGCATGTAACCGCCTTCCATCCCGACTACAAAATGCGCGGTCATGACCGCACCCCTGCCGATACGCTGAAACGCGCGGCGGAAATCGGGACCGAAGCCGGACTGAATTACGTATACGCAGGCAATATTCCGGGCCGTACTGGGGAATGGGAAGATACCCGTTGTCCGTCCTGTCAGACGACTCTGGTCCGGCGTTATGGTTTTTCTGTAATCGAGAATAAGTTAAGCTCCAGTGCGGGCCTTTGCCCCCGCTGTGGGACTAAGATTCCGGGCATTTGGAAATAACGAACGCGAGCATCATGGCCGACACAATGACTCCACGCTATAAGTTAATGCTGCTGTACGACTTGATACCCGGCGACTCTGAGGAATATTACCAGTTCGTCATGAGTGAGCTGACCCCCACCCTTCAACAACAGGGCTTGCATATGTTCCAGGTATTCCATACCATGTGGGGAAGTTGTCCGGTTCGTCAAGTGGAGTTTGTCGTCGAACAACTCAGTACGGTGGAAGAGTTCCTGCGCAGCGACACCTGGCTCCAGCTTGAAGCCAAGCTGCGCCAGCATTCCTCCAATTACAGCCGGAAAGTTATTCGCTTCCGCCCTGGTTTCCAATTATAAGTTTTTTGATAGGCGCTTATGTCAATCGAAGCGACTCTGATCATCCTAAGCGTTGGGCTGCTGATCGGCTTGGCCAAGGGCGGTTTTGGCCCCGTTTTAGGCGCGTTGGCAACCCCGCTGTTGAGCCAGGTTATGCCCGTTTCACAGGCCGTCGCCACCGCCTTGCCCCTGTTAATGATCGGGGATCTTTTTGCTCTTCGCCTCTATTGGAGTCAGTGGAATCTCCGCCAGCTTCAACTGCTGATCCCCTCGGCGGTGTTGGGCGTGTTTTTAGGGGCCTATTTGCTGACCACTCTGCCGGACCGCCTGCTCCGCCCGACATTAGGATTATTCAGCCTGCTGATCGTGACTTACAAGCTGGTCAGTGACCGGTTGGCTGTTCAGTCTTACCAGCCCCACAACTGGCACGGTTATCTGGCAGGCGGCGCGTCAGGATTCGGTTCGGCAGTAGCGAACGCCGGCGGCCCACCCTTTACCGCCTACATGCTGCTGCAAAAGCTTGATCCGGCTATTTTTATGGGCACGACCACCCTGTTTTTTATCACCGTGAACTTGATCAAGCTCCCCAGTTTCTGGCTTGCTGGCCTGCTGGCTGACATTCCCGCGCTCATCATTCTCGCCGTGCTGCCTGTGGTTTTTGTCGGGACAGCGCTGGGTCGTCATTTTGTGAAACGCGTCAACCCCAGGCTGTTCGAGTGGGTGATGATCGTCCTGCTTATTCTGGCAAGCGCCCTGCTTTTTATTTGAATTAGGCCGATCCGCAGCCTTATTGCTTGACAAAACACCTGTTGTGTCCGATCCTGACAGCGTTTTATGGCTAAAGGATCTGATTATGCCTTCCAGCACTCGCGACCTCTGGCTGACTCGCCTTTACTACCTGATCTGTTTTGGCGGCACCGGGTTTATTTCTCCTTTTCTGAATCTTTTTTTTGTTCGTCTGGGCTTCAGCGGCAGCCGTATCGGTTGGATCATGGCGTCGTGTTCGGTGGTTGCGTTGGTCGCTGCCCCATTCTGGACCAGCCGCAACGACAAATGGCGTAATCCTCGCGCCGTGTTGCAGGTATTTCTGATTCTGACCGCCCTCAGTTATCTCTGGCTCAGCCAACAAACGCTCTATTGGGGTGTTTTGGGCGCGATGCTTCTCCGTACCTTTGTGTATGTCGGCGTCCCCCCGCTCTCCGACTCGCTGGCCCTGTCTGTCACTCGTGCCGTCAAAAAAGGCTTCGGCACCGTCCGCTTGTGGAACTCTGCCGGGTGGATTTTTGCAGGTTTGTTAAGCGGCTGGCTGGTCGAACAAACCGATGCGCGAGCCGCGCTCATTTTGGGGAGCGTGACATTTTTCCTGGGCGCGCTGATTTTGTTCCCCATCAGTCTGCAAAACTTTTCAACACCACCGGGAACAACAAATCGATCCAGTGTGATCCGGGATATGCTTCACAATCGCCCCATGATCAGACTGGGAATATTGGTAATCGCGGTGGGTATCGCCAACAACGGGGTCCAGCAGTTCGAAGCAGTTTATATGGATACACTGGGCGCGAGCGAAACCGTGATCGGCATCGCCAGCATCCTCGGCGCGGTGGTCGAAGTCCCGTGTATGCTCTGGGCGGATCGCCTTGTATCGCGTTGGGGCGCGCCGCGCCTGCTCCGCATCTCGATGATGATGCTGGTGGGGATTCGCCTCACCGTGTTTGTGATCCCGACCATCCCCACCATTTTAGTGATCAAAGCGATCACCGGCGTTGCCTTCAGCTTTTATGTGATCGCCTTTATTGGCTTTATCAACAATTACAATCCCCAGCAGCAAACGCGTACCGTTCTGGCGCTTTACAACGTCACCCTGCCGAGTCTGCTCGGCATGATTGCGCCGCCGCTGGCTGGTGAAGCCTACGATCAATTGGGTGCGCGCTGGTTATACGCGATTGCCGCTGTTGGCTATCTCCTCGGATGGCTCAGCCTGCGCACCCTAGCGTCCCAGCGTGACCGTGAGGTTGCAGATTAAGGTATACGACAGCCGTGTGGCGACGATCCGATAGGTTCCCACCTGCGCGTACCAATCGCCTGAAAACCGGACCACATACCGGTCTTCCGCGATCTTGATCGGATCAGACGCCCACACATACAGTGCTTCCGTTCCCACCGTGATCCGCCCAGGGATTCCGGGAGCTGCAATCGCTTCTTCCACCGTATCCCATCCTGGCGGCAAAAATTCCATCGTCACCCACTGCCCAGGCCGGATCGGGCCGTTGGTCGTCATGCATGTTTCCAGCGACATATGGTTATACTCCGGATACGACGCCACATCCGACAGCGGCACCGGGGAACAGTCGCCCGTCGATTCCACACTGCGTGCCTGGACCCATCCGCTGTTGCTAAGCTGCCACCACACCAGCCCATCCGCGTCTGTCGTTTCTAATACGGGCCGCACGCGCTGCCCTGCGGGGAGCGTATTCACCACCTCATAATAAGTCCCTGGTCCCGCCCACAAACTTACATCTTCGCGCAGTTTCCGCACGCAGGATTGCTGTTGCTCGATCACTTCCGGGGGAAGCGGCGTCGGTGTCGGCGCGAAATGTTCCGCCGCCAGCACATCAATCATCTCCTGACTCAGCGGTTCGGGCAGCGCCAAACGATACGGCAGATTGTTCAGCGGCAGCCCCTGCAAATCTGCCAGCACATACGGCTCGGCTAACATACTGCTGCCCGTAGAAACCAACCCGGTGCTGTCCAGCGGAATCACGATCCGCGCCCCCGCCGGAACGTACACCATCGCCCCGCCGTTCTCTATTTCAGCAGAACCATCCAGCACCGAGATCACCATCGTTTCCCCGGCCTGAAGATGAACCGTCGCCGCCAGATGAATCCACACCCCATTGATCGCCAGCGTCACCGGGTTATCCGTGTTTGGCGTCTGGATCAGCAGCCCGCTTTCCGGTGCGCTCTCGCACAGCGCATCATCCGCCCCCGTTTGCAGCGTAAAAACCTGAAACGGTGGGGAATACGGCGTATTTTCATCTACGACATTGAGCGCGGTTATACTTCCCGTCGTAGTAATTACACCTGTCGAAACCCATCCCAGTTCCGCCGTGCCCGGAATCATCACCCGCAGCCATTGACCATCCGCCGTGCGCCCATTCGCCGTGACCGTCTCACGCAGTCCCATTTCTTTCAGGATGTCGGCGCTGTCACTCGGTTCGGCCCGAATATATAACACGGCGGTAGCCGACACGATCACTTCGGGGATCAAGGGGACTTGATTTTCGATCTCCACCTGCCCAAACGCGATCAGTGTCACGCTGCGCTGCTCCATCACAGGGAGGTCCGCGCGAATTTGCAGCAGTCCGACACTCCATTCATCCGCCGCGCCGCCAATCTGAAGCGCCTGCACCGCGCTCACCGGAACCCGATCCCCCGCCGCGCCAAAAGTGAAGTCACTGCTGCTCGTCTGGAAAGTCGCCGTAACCATCCCATTACCAAAACAGGCTTGATCCGCTTCCAATTCCTGACACGCTGATCCCGCCCGCGCCATCGCCAGGAGCACTTTCGCGGGGCAGTCATCACCGTCTTGGGCATAAACTGCCGGAGTAATCAGGAGAAAAAACGCACATACTGCCATCAGGAAGGTTTTCATTTTTCGACCCCCGATTTTATTTTGAACTATAGCATGATTCTGCCGTCGCACAGGCTGACAAGCGCTCAAGCGTAGAGTAAGCGCAGGGTATACGTCCTGAGTAGCCATGAATGCCACTACTATAATAAAATTGATGTAGAGACGCGCATCCTTCAATGGATAACCCACATGAAGAAAATAATACGCCTGCTGTTTCCAGTACTGCTGTTGCTGGCGTTGGCGAGTATTGTGATGGCTCAGGGTGATGGACCACCTTCCACATCCGCCTCCTTTGCGCTTGTCAACGAAATCGGACATTCCCTCCCGCAAGGTGTTCAGTATGATCCTGTTTTTGATCGTTTTGCGCTGGTTGATCCCCAGGGGCGGCTATTATTAGTCGATGCCGCCACCTTTGAGGTTCAGCAGGTGCTCTATGAAACCGGAACCTACAGCACCTATCAGTTCAGCCACAATGGACTCTGGTTAGCCCTGGCCATTGATCGCCGCGTAGAAATCTGGAACACCGCAACCGGCGCGCTGGATGTCGCTGTGGATGTCGAGGAGTCGCTTTATTTACAGGCTCCGTTGCAGTTTTCCGACGATGACAACCTGCTCCTGATCAATGCAGTGGTCCCCGCGCCGGCTGCTCTCCGCCGCAGCGAGAACGATACCGCCAATCTCCCCTTTCTGTGGGATTTACCCGCCGCCCGCAACGAAGCGCTGACCACGCTCCCTCAAAGTTTCGAGTTGTACTCTTTTTACGACTATCGAAACGGCTTTTTACTTGGCCCGCACCGCAAAGTATTAGCCGCGCTGCCGCAGCGTTTCCGCCTGATCGATGTGGCCGATACAACGCTGCCCGTGTTGACCGAAGTTGCTTCGGATCGCAACGAGCGCGATCCGATCAGCGTCTGGTACAGCCTGCGCGGGGAGCAGATGTATGTCCTTCCGCAGGGCAGCGGCGATCTGGTCCAATTGAATACCACGACGGGCCAGCCGCTTACCATACCCCTCAGCCGCGATCTGGGGCCTGCCCAAATGCGCAACCTCGACGCCCTGGTATTGAGTGATCAATCCCGCCTGATCGGGGAACCTAACAGCCGGGGGACCAATTCATTTTTACGGTTGTTGTTAGGTGAAGATTACCGTCTCGCCTGGAATTACCATCCCCTTACCGTCATGCTGCTGGATATTCTGAATCCAGTCACGGCCCAGGCGGGGCAGATGGGGCTGCTGGTCTACATCCGCGACGAGGATACCGGCTACGGCACGATTGAGTTTGTTTATCCGCCCGATGCCTTGCAAATTGCTCTGGACCCGGATAACACTCACCTGGCTGTGCGCCGTTCGTCGGGCGTCATCGAAATCTACGATCTGGCTACCGGCATTCTCGAATTAACCATCCCCGCCGCGCCGGACAATGATTATCTGCCGCACCTCCTGGCCTATAACAGCACCGGGGACGCGCTGGTAGCGAATTTCCAGCGGTTTGATCCCCGCACTGGCGCTCTGCTTTTTGAAGACCCAAACTACACCACCCCCGGCTTTGACTACTACTTCTTTACGGAAGACAGCCAAACGCTGGTGACGCTCTCCGGTTCCAACTGGTGGCAGTGGGACATTCAGACGGGCGAAGTGATTCGCCGTGAAAAAGTGAACTTGCAGGGCACGCTGCTGCAAACCTCACCCGATGCGCACCGCTTCTTGACCCAGTTGGATACAGCATCTGACCCCACAATGGAAGTCGTGGACATCGGCAGCGAAGTGCGGAACACCGTCACTTTCCAGCGGCTGCCCAACCGGGATATTGAGCAGATCATCCCCAGCCCCAATTGGGAAAACTTCTTGGTGGTCTACACCTCCAATTCCTATGGGCCGCACTATCCTGGCAACGAGATCGCTATCTATAACCTCTACGACGGTCAGCGCTGGTTTTTCGCCGGGGACGATCTGCCCTATCCCGAAGGCCGTTATTACGGCTGGCTGGACGATGAGACAGTCTATGTTTATAGTGAAAATCTTGGCGGCTCATCCCCGCCCACCCGCATTTATGGCCTGGACTACGATCCATCCGGTTTGCCTGCCTGTCTGGTCGAAGCCTTCCCCGCCGAGTGGACGCAGTGGATCGACCTGTGGGAACAGCTTAACGCCCATCTCCGCTCGGATGCGCTCGGTCGGTTGACTCAAAAACTGTGCGCGGCGCTCCCTGGCACCGTTGATGAAGTCAACACGATCTTTTACCCGTCACCGACGCCAACCCTACCGCCCATGACCGCCACGCCGGTTGCCATTGCGGGGGTGCCCGCCTGTTTGACCGCGCGCTTTCCGGACGAGGCCCAGGCATATGCCGCCCTCTGGCGTCAGATTTCCGTCGGCATGACCCCTGAACAGCTAGCCGAATTAGAAACCCTGCTCTGTGAAGGGCTGTACGACGCCTCGCTGCTGGACAGCTACCAGACCGAGGCTGTCAACCAGAATGTGCAGGTCATGACCATCGATGTAAATACCGGGTTGCGTTCTTCCGGCGGATTCGTACCCTCCCGTGAAACGCCGCCCGCCCGTTCCCTGGACCTTGTGTTGCAGGAATTACAGCGCACCCTGCGCCTCCGTCCGACTGAGGCCCTGCTCAGTCCCGACGGCACGCTGTTAGCGGCGCGGATCGCTTATAACCGCCTTCAGATTTACAAACTGGTCACGTCCTACGACACCTTAGCCGCGAATGCCACCGCGACGGCGGCACCACAGACCGAAGGGCCAAATTACATCGCCGTACAGCCTACCGCCACCCATCCTTTTGATGTCCAGGGCGGCCCGCGTCCGACGATGACGCCCACCGTCACGCCGACCTCACCCCCGCGTCCTGATCGGGTCGTCGCCCAGCCCGACTACGACGCGACGCATGTATTTGCGCCGGTGGATCCCCGTTACGTGGTCAGCAGTCCGCCGCCCAATTACGAGCCGTCCGGTTATCTGCTGGTCAATAACTACCTGGATAACCGTCTCTGGGTGTTGGACCCTTCCACCGGCGAAACATGGCCGGAAGATCGCCTGCCTGACTGCCTGAACAACTATTCCTGCACCTTCTCCTTCGATCAGAACTGGATGTATTGGGCGAAAGATGGCGATCTCGTCCTGTCGCGCGCGGATGGTTCCAATCTCCAGGTGTTGTACGATGAGGAAGAATATGCTGTCTGGCCTGCTGAAATCTTCTGGCGGGGATTGCATACACTCGAATACCACTTTCTGAGTTATCTGCCGGACAAATACCGCGATCCGGTCAGCCTGACCCAGCAGATCGATCCCGCCGCGCCCACCACACCTGCACCTTTCGAGCCGCCGGACCGTTTTTCGGTGAACGAACTCTCCACCGAATATGTGAGTAGCCGCCCGGATGGTGATCCGGTGTTTGTGCTGCGCACCAGTTTTAACACGGGTAGCGGCTTCGGTTACAAGTACTATGTTTACGACTATATCGCCGGAACGGTTGATTATTTTGCGCGGCTGACCGAAGGCGAACTCAGCTTAGAGTGGCACCCCAAAGGTACGGCGCTCTATTACCGTTATCCCGATGCGGACGACTGGTACATCTACGATCCGGCCACCCGCGAACATCGTTTGTTAGGCGAGCTGCCGGGCGGCATATGGTCCCGCGATGGCCGTTACCGCGTCTCCTGGTACGTCCCATCCGGCGAGGAATACCGGGCTTACATCAAAACCGGCACGCCGCTGCCCAAACTTTCCGTCTGGGACAGTGAAACGGGCCTGATCCGGCGCTATGCTGTTCCCGACACCGCCGACGCCATGTTCGACTCGGTCCTTTACTGGTCGCCGGATAGCCGTTATCTGGCCTTTAACCTCACCCTGCCCGCCGAT
Source organism: uncultured Anaerolineaceae bacterium (assembly GCA_964472565.1). GTDB lineage: Bacteria > Chloroflexota > Anaerolineae > Aggregatilineales > Aggregatilineaceae > DATAMF01. The sequence continues at coordinate 1,650 of CAYYNB010000041.1, read as the reverse complement.
ATGCAGTATGAAGTCTTCCGCCCGCGCACCCTGGTGCTGGACACCCAAACCGGCACCGTTACCGAATTGAGCATGGATGTATCGCAAATTCTGCTGTGGATCGACCACGTGCCAGAAAGGGGGAAATAGTGAAGCGCTTCCTGCTGCTGCTCCTCGTGCTGTTCATCTGGCCGTTAGCGTCCGCTGCCGCCCAGGATACCACCTCGGTGTGGGTCACAACCCAGGATTTTAGTTCGCTCCGCTCCGGTCCCGGCACCAGCTTTGAACGGATCGCGGTAGTTGATCCCGGCATCACCCTACCCGCCATTGGCCGCAGCGCCAACACCGAATGGATTCAGGTCGATTACCAGGGCCAGCATGGGTGGATTAATGCGGGGCTGCTCGTCTGGACCGGCGATGTGATCTCCCTCCCTGTGGATGGGGTTGATCCTGCGCCCTTTGTCCGCCGCGCCGGGGTCGAGGGCATCACCACCCGCGAGACACCGATCTATGTGCGCGAAGTCACGCCCTCCGATCAGATCGGCACGCTGCCCGAAGGCACGGTGGTCGAAGTGACAGGTCGCCTCGGTTTTGACGCGCAGGGCCTCTACAGCCTGCAAATTTATTACCAGGGCCAGCTTTACTGGGTCGGCGCGTGGGATATTCGCATCGTCGGCGGCAATGAAACGAGTCTGCTCGACACCGCCTACCTCTATCCCTATGGGCGGCTGGGCACGCAGCTTCAGCGCGACATCAGCAACACCACCAACACGCTGCACCGCATCGAAGACATCTGGCTCCGTTTGCAGTCTGGCGATTCAGTGAGCTGCGGCAGTATTCCCACCTATGCCACCCGCCGCGCCACCGATACCGATGTCGCCCGCGAACCGGTTTTTGCGCCCCTCGTCGCGTCGCTCGATGCGGGCATCAATGCGGTGAATGCCGCCATCTCGCGTTTTGAAGATGCGTGCAGCCGTGATGTACTAACCGGGCCAGATGTCACCACAGCGCTGGCCGATATTGAAAACGCGCGCCGCAACTTAAACATGGCCGCCTCTTTGCTGGTATCTCTCCAGGTCCGTGATCCTTTGACCGGGAGCCGTTAACCCTTGTGTTCTGAGCATTGACTTGACAGGAGCTTGCTGTGAATAAACGCCTTATTCTCTTCACGATGGTTATGGTTGTTGTGCTGTGCCCGTTGGCCCGGTTTACCGTGCCTGTCTCGGCCCAGAGTGATCCGCTGATCTGCGATCAGTTCACCTCCGGCACAACCGAAGTCCGTGTGAGCTACTACATGGGCGAGGGCATGGGCTATTTTGAGTCAGGCAATCTGGCTGCCGCCCTGGATAGCTTCTCGTGTGTCATCGATCAGATCGACTCCAACTACCTTCCCGCCTACATGAGCCGCGCCGCCGTCTACACCGAATATCGCTCCTATGACGAAGCCCTCGCCGATTACGGCAAGGCCATCAGCCTGGATTCTAGCTTTGTCGCCGCCTACAACAACCGGGGCATTGTGTACGCCGCTCAGACCGAATACGATGCGGCATTGGCCGACTTTGATCAGGTTATCACCCTCGATTCAAGTTTTGTGCTGGGTTACAACAATCGCGGCGTGATCTATGCGCTGCAAGGCAAGTACGACGAAGCCCTGGCCGATTTTAATCAGGC
>CAYYNB010000040.1:0-40846 GCA_964472565.1 uncultured Anaerolineaceae bacterium | reverse complement strand
TAGAGTTGATAGATATTCTCTACAAATCTTTAGATAACCGGATAATTAATATTTTCATTATTTAAATACAAAGAACCTGTGAGGGTGCATTTCAAGTTAGTTCATAAGGCTGCGCCACTATTTTCTTTAAGGAAGGAGAGGCAAACTCGCAGGATGTGGAGAATTATTTTTTTGGACCGGCCTCACACGAGATGGCATTAGCTCCTTGTCAAGCAGCCGTTCGTGAACTTTGGTGAAATGCACCCAACCTCGGAGGGCGACTTTTAGAATCGGGAATAACATGCTAAATTTCGGAGCGCTCCTACGACAGCGAATTGATGGATAGATATTAAAAGCCGGTTATGCAACTTCACCCTATTTTTAAAACGACTGCGCTGCACAGCATCACGTTGTTTATGGTATGCTTCATCGTTCTCCTTTTGACGATGGTGCCGACGGTGTACACACTGGACAGCGCCGAATTAACTGTCGGGGCCGCGCGGCTGGGCATTGTCCACGCGCCGAGTTACCCACTCTACCTGATGATCCTGCATCTGTTTATTCAGTTGCCGCTGGGTGAAGTCGCGTTCAGTGCCAACCTCTTTTCGGCACTCTGCCTCGCGCTGACCGCGCCCTGCCTGTATGGGCTGCTGCTGGAACTGGTGCATGATCCCTGGATCGCGCTGCTGGGGGCATTAGCGTGTGTGTGGTCCCATTATGTGTGGATTGCGGGCCTGTTCGCGGAAGTGTACGCCCCGCAGATTTTGACCGTCGCGTTATGCGGCTGGGCCATTGTGCAACTACAACGCGCGCCGGGTGTCCTCTCGTACCGGAAAGCGCTGCTGGTGGGTTTCCTCGTTGGGGTGATGGTTGCTACCGCTCCCTCTTCGATTCTGTTTGGGCCGGGCATTGTGTTGACGTTCCGCCTGCTGCGTCTGCCCTGGAAACCCAGCCTGCTGGCGGGAAGTGTGAGTGTGCTGGTCTTCGCCGCCGCTGCTGCCTATCTCCCCATCCGGTATACGGCGGGCGTGGACTATAATCTGCTGGGACGTTATGCAGCGGATGGACGTTTCCAGCCCGTTGATCTCAACTCGCTGCACCAGATTTTCTGGGTTTTTCGCGGCGGGCAGTTCGACTCGTTTTTTCTCCCGAATGGACTCATTCCTTTTCATCAAATCGCGGAAACCGCCACCTGGTTCTGGGGCAATTATCTGGGATTGGGGATCATCGCCGGGTTTATCGGGCTGGCCGAAATGGCGACCAAACACCCCAAACTGTTGGCAAGCTGGCTGGTGCTGTTCCTGCCCTACACCTACTTTTACACAACCTATGGGGCTTCGGACCGGCATACGATGTTCGGGCCAAGCTACCTGTTGTGGACGATTCCGCTCGCCTTTGGGATGCGATGGGCGCTCGAAAAAAACTCAAAACGCCTCCGAATGGCCGTCTGCCTGCTGCTGCCCGCGATTTTGCTTGTCGTCAACTTTTCGCTGCTGGATTCCAGTGATGATGATGGGATGCGCAAATACACCGATACGATGCTCGACAACGCCCCCGCTAACGCGCATATTTTTGGCGTCTGGTGGGAAATCGTGCCGCTGGAATACGGCTATTATGTTGAAAACCAACGCCCGGATGTCCGGCTGTATAATTTGTTTTTGTTCGGCAGTCCAGAGTTAGATACGTACATTGCGCGGCATTTTGACCCGGCGGACCCACTGGCGGCGCATCCAGTCATTGTGCTGAAATCCGCCCGATCCCGGCTGAATGACTGCTACGAATTGATCCCGATGGAGATTAACCCGAAACTGTACGACTATACCGAAGGCGAAATTGGCGCGTACCGCGTCGTGCGGGGTGCTAAGTCGTGCGAAAATTAACGCTGAGCCTGATCATCGGCGGCAGTCTGCTGGTGTGTGCCACCACCTACCGCAAGATTCTGTTTGAAGCAGGCCCAACCCCGTATATTTTCCCCGAATTTCGGAGTATTGTGCTGTTTCTGCCCGATTATGGGCTGGCGGCGCTGCTGGTGGTGGCCGGCCTGTTTTTAGTGCTGAATGCGTCTTTTCGCGCCCAAACCGCCGCAATCAGTGAGGAGATTATTCCGCAGGGCGGCTTCGCGTGGATCGGGCTGGCGCTTTGGTCCGGGATCAGCCAAACATGGGCCGAACAACCTGTCCTGACGCGCTACCATACCCTGCACGTGATCGCCGGCCTGATGCTGCTGATGATTACCGCCTATCTGGTCCGCCAAAACTGGCACCAGCCCATGATGATCGCGCTCGTGAGCGGCGGCGCAGTCCAGGGTTATATCGCGCTGGGCCAGGTGATCGGGCAGGGACCGCTTGGCCTGGAGATGTTAGGCGAAATCCGCTGGGATGCGGCCCCATCCTTTTATCGCGGCAATGGCCTCGCCGCGAATCCCAATAATCTGGCGGGGTATCTGCTGGTCGCTTTTTTTGCCTGGATTGCCCTGCTCCTTCACTACCGGCAGCAGCGCGCACTGTTGGCGCTCGCGGGGGCTGGACTGATTGGCGGCCTGATCGCTACGTTTTCGCGCACGGCATGGCTGGCCCTGGGAAGCAGCGGGTTAGGACTGGTGTTTCTCGCGGTACGGCAATGGCAGGGCACGCGCCGCGCGATCTGGATGACGGCGGCGGTACTCGTCATGATGAGTGTTGGTCTGCTGCTCCTGCTGCTTCTACCCACTGTGCATGACCGACTGCTCCAGGGACGCGAATTTTATTGGACGAATACGCGGGCGGTTATTGAACAAGCGCCCTGGACCGGAGCGGGCGCAGGCAATCTGATGATCGAAATTCAGCACCAGCCGCGTTATACGGCTTACCAGTTGCCTGTGCATAATGTGTATCTCATGATCTGGGGTGAAACGGGATTGATCGGGATGCTGCTTTTTCTGGCGGGCAGCGGCGCGGTGTTCTGGCAGGGCTGGCGTCAGCGGAACGCGGTGTGGACCACCGGCTGGCTGGCGCTGAGTGTCAGCATGCTCTTTGATTATTATTTCTGGGGCGACAACCGCTTACAGGTGCTGCTGTTTTGGATGGCCGGCGTGATTTGGGGGGATGTAAAAAAAAGAGGCAGTTATGACCAGGGGGAGTAAAGCGCCATAAGGCTGTGCCAAGATTTGCTTGACCCCATCCCCCCTTGCCCCTTCCCTGAGGGAAGGGGAGTCAAACCGGATGAATGGGATGATTATTTTCTTGGATCGGCCTAACCGCCCCTCCAGGAGCACTAAGCTACATCAGCTCTACATCGTGAGCGGAACGGGCAACTGTCCGGTGGGCGTATACAGGCCAAGCAGCGCATCCACCGCCGCTTGCAGCGATGGGCGGCTGTCGCCACAGGTGAGAAGCTGGGTACCAGCCCCTTCTAACACCCCGGCATCATAAGGATTGCGCAAACAGAGCAAAACAGATCGTTTCGACGCCGCGATCAATTCCTGGGCCAAAACGCGCTGCGCGGGGTTGATATGGGCGTTGCGCGTGGCGACAATCAATACATCGGCAGACTGGGCCAGGGCATGCGCCTGTTTTTGTAATTCGCCGGACTGCTTCGCCGGGTCCAGGGACACACTTTGCAGGCCGGGCAGGGCCTGATGCATCCGTGTCGCAAAACCGGTCTGCCCGCCGGATTCCAGCGCCAGCGAATCCAGTACGGACGCAAATTCAACCAGCGCAACCCGTCCCTTCACCGGAAGATTACCCTGCTGATCGTGCAGGAGCACCACGCCAGCCCGTGCTGCATGGGCAGTGATCGCCTGATGTTCGGGACTCTCAATGGTATCGAGCGCGGGCTGATCGCCGGTGATGGCGAACTGTTCTTTCATCGCCTGCACTTTACTAACAGCAAAATCGATTTTTTCTTCGGACAGCCGCCCGGACTTCGCCGCCGCCAAAACGGCCTCATAGGCGGCTTCCTGATATTCACGCGTATGCGAAAACAGGATCGTACTGGCTCCGGCTAAGGCTGCGAGAACTGCCGATTCACCCGGTCCATAGGCATTGGTGACGGCTTTCATTTCCATGCAGTCCGTGGATGCCACCCCCGTAAAGCCAATATCCTGGCGTAACAAGCCCTCAATAATACGAGGTGACAGGGTTGAAGGATAGGTTGGTTCCAGCGCTAAAAACTGCACATGCGTGATCATCATTGAGGCGATTCCGGCGGCGCTCACCGCGCGAAATGGCACCAGGTCTTCGTCCCACATATCATCCAGCGGACCTTCGATCACAGGAAGGGCGACGTGTGGATCGACGGGCGTGCGCGCTTTGCCGGGGAAATGTTTGGCGGTTGCCGCTACTCCGGCCTTTTGGAAGCCGCGCACCTGAGCCACCGCCAACCGCGCTACCTTGTTCGGATCGACACCCAGCGAACGCACGCCCACTGAGGGGTTTTCGATGTTATGCGTCAGGTCAATGGCCGGCGCGAGATTCCAGTTGATGCCCAGGGCGCGCATTTCCGCGCCCAGCACTGCCGACACCTGCTCCGCCAGTTCAACCGAATCGGCGGCTCCCAGTGCCATTGCGCCAGGGCTTTCAGAGAATCCATCCCGCAGACGGGCCACCACCCCGCCCTCCTGATCAATGGCGATCATAATCGGGCGCTGTGCAGCAGCATGGCAAGCCTGGGTCAGTTTCAGCAGTTGGTCGGGGTTCGCCACATTCCGCGCGAACAGGATCACACCCCCGATTCGACCGGAGGCCAGCCAGTCCAGAATGTAATCCGGGGCTTCTAAACCGGGAAAGCCAGCCACCATCATCTGTCCGATTTTTTCTTCAAGCGAAAATGTGTCCATTCTGTAATCAACCTCCTAGCTGAAAAATTGGATTATGGTGGTATAATCCACTTGATGCTTGTATACCATGACCTACGTGGAAAGTCAACCACATGCGTATCCATGCCCAAAAACTCAGCCTCCAGCTTGAAAATCCGTTTACCCTGTCTTACGGAACCAGTACGATTCGGGAAAATGTCCTGGTTCATATCACCTGCGGGGAGCATACGGGAGTGGGCGAAGCTGCCGTTGTCCCGTATTACCACGAGACGCCTGAGCGGATAATGACCTATCTGGCGAGTCCGGCCCTAAGCCGAGCGCTGGGTGATGATCCGCTGCTGCTCGATTCGATATTGGATCGCCTCCCGCACAGCGAGTCGCCCGCTGCCCGCGCAGCCGTTGAGATCGCCTTATACGATCTGTGGGGGCAGGCACTCGGCCAGCCGTTATTCCGGCTGTGGGGCCTCAACCCGGCACGCATCCCCAACAGTTCATTTACCATCGCCATGAACGATGATATGACCGCATACCGCCAGCTCGTGCGCCGGGCCGCCAAAACCTTTAAACTGGTCAAGCTCAAATTAGGGAGCGGCGACTGGCAGCACGATCTGAACCTGGTTCAGCTTGCGCGGGAAGAATGTCCGGTTGATTTGTGTGTGGATGCCAACGGCGCGTGGTCGGTGGAAGAAAGCTGCGCGATTATTCCGCAGTTAGCCACGTTGGGAATCCGCTTCATTGAGCAGCCGGTTGCCCACAACGACATCGAGGGGTGGCGAGTGCTGCACAAAACCCTCCCCGGGATGCACCCACCCCTCATTGCTGACGAGTCCGTTCAGGGCGTCGAAAGTATCTTTCCGCTGGCCGGCATTGTCGATGGTGTCAATGTCAAGCTGGCGAAATGCGGCGGTCTGCGGGCGGCCCGGCAGATGATCGCGCTGGCGCGCGCTTTTGGGATGAAGGTGCTTATCGGGTGTATGGTCGAAAGCTCGGTGGCGGTCACTGCCGCCGCCCATCTTGCGCCACTGGCCGATTATGCCGACCTGGATGGCAATCTGCTGATCACGAATGATCCCTATCGCGGGCTGATGATAAAAAACGGGCATATCGTGTTACCCAACACGCCCGGATTAGGCGTGGCACTGAATCAGGAGAAAAATCAGGGAAAAAACCAGGAGAAAAACGGATGATCCGCGCCATGCAACCCACCGATATACCGCACGCTGCCGCCTGGATTCCATGTGTTCCGCTGTGGGAGCGCTACGGCGTCACTGAAGCGCAGATCCGTGCCCAGCTTGAGCAGGCATTCGAGCATAACGATCTGCTGTTGGTACACGACCAGGATGGGGAGGCGAATGGCATCGTGTGGTGTCTGCCGCGCGGCGCATTTGGCCGCAGTGCTTACATCCGGCTGCTGGGTGTGCGCAACGGATCGACGGGAGCCGGGATTGGGGCGGCGCTGCTGGCGGAAACCGAAAAACGCATCCGGGAAACGTGCCGAGAACTATTTTTGCTGGTGTCTGACTTTAACCACAGCGCCCAACATTTTTACCAGCAGCAGGGCTATAAGCAGGCTGGCGCGCTGCCGGGATATGTGCTGCCGGATGTGACCGAACTCATTTTCTGGAAATCGCTGCACACTGATTGACTTTATCTGGCATTTTCATATATACTCAAAGAAGTGGCCTAGTCCACCTTATACCACCAGACATTTAACCTCATGGATAGCGGATCTACTAGTGTATCAAAGGAGTCGCTTCTGAACCTATCTTGATCAACCATCAGCTTTGCTTTCTAGTATTTAGCATGCCATGGAGAAAAAAATGAAGCGCTATTTACATCTATTAATTATCATTGCTTTGGCTCTGGGCACGGTTGCGACATTGAGCAACGCCCAACCCACCAAAGCTCAGGAAGCCCCCAGCGGCGTCTGGCTCGGCACCTGGCCCTATGTCCTGCTCCCCGAACATAACCTGAATGGCTTTGCAACCAGCGGCCTGGACACCAATCTGGGGACCGTGTATCGCAGCATGGTTGAACTGCCGCACGCCTTTTATATGTGGGGAACGGGCGAATATCGTCCTCTACTGGGCGATTCGTGGGGTTTTTCGGATGACGGAACCTATTATTGGACCAAACTACGCGCGGATGCCAAGTGGAGCAATGGTGATCCTATCACCGCGGATGATGTGGTAGCCACCTATGCGCTTGGCCGTATCATGAACTGGGGCGATTTCGCTTATATCGATAAAGTCGAAAAAGTAGACGAACAAACCGTCAATTACTACTTCATCGATCAACCTTCGTACCTGGCTGAGCGCTTCATTTTGAAGAACTATATTGTCAGCGCCAAAACTTACGGCGATTTGGCACAAAAAGCCACCGATCTGTATGCGAGTGGCGCGGCGAAGGACAGCGAAGAATGGACCGCCCTGGCGGATGAAATTCGCGCCTTCCGGCCCACCGAACTGATCTCCTCTGGCCCCTACACCTATACCCTCGATGATGTCGGCGACACTTATATGACGCTGCACTGGCAGCCGAACAGCATTTTCTCCGACAGTGTGAAGTTTGGTGAAATCCAGTTGTGGGCAGGCGAAACCGAATCGACCACGCCCCTGGTTCTGAGCGGCGAAATTGCACACTCGACCAACGTTTACCCACCGTCCACGCTGGAAGCCTTCCAGGGTGCCGGTGTCAACACCGTCACGATCCCACGCGCGTATGGTCCCGCCGTCCTGTTCCAGCACGATGTGTATCCCTGGAACATCAAGGAAGTGCGGCAGGCTGTAGCGCTGGTTATTGACCGCGAAGAGAATGCCTTCCTGACCAACGGTCTCGGCGCAACCGCTACCGTCTACATGTGTGGTCTGGCCGACTCAATGGTCCCGAACTGGCTAGACCAGGAAACCATTGATCAGCTTGACCTTTATGAATTCGACACCGACCGCGCCGCCGAACTGCTGCGCAGTGTTGGCTTCGAGAAAAACGATGATGGCAAATGGGCCGATAAAGATGGCAACCTGATCACGTCTGAATTCAAGTTTGCCGCCGACTTTGCCGACTTCTCCGCCGCCGCGTTGAATGCAACCGAGCAGATGAATGAATTTGGCTTTGACATCACCGCGCGTGGTGTGCCCTGGCAGCAGAGCGCAGAAGACATCCGCAACGGCGACTTCGAACTGTCGGTGTGGAGCTGGTCAAACACCTCGCCCTTCCCCGCGCGCCAGTTCTTTGGCCCGATTCAGCGCTTCAATTATGTGGGCCTGACGGACGGCCAAAAGGGTATGAACTACCCGATGGAATTCGAATGGAATGGCGAGACGATCAACTTCGATCAGATGATCAAGGATACCAGCGCCGGACTGGATATTGAGAAGCAGAAAGAACTGGTCGCCCAGGTAGCACTGATCATCAATGAAGAAATGCCCTTTGTCCCGCTGAACATGCTGATCAGCGTGGAACCCTTCAACACGGATATGATCGCTGGACTGCCCCCGGCGGACGATCCGATCTTCCAGAATCCCAGTGGTGCCGATCACTTCATCATCTACGACATTCTGACCGGTGTTCTGAGCGCCAAATAGTACAGGAACATGCAGGCGGGAGGGCAGTCCTCCCGCCTCATTTTCTTTCAGGCTCATTCATGCAAAATAATTAGCGCCTTTTCTTTAGAATTTACAGGATACAGGCATGGAAGTAACATCAGCGCCCCCAGTTTCCCCTGGATATGCACAGCCAACCCTGGCGCACAAGGTTTATCAAATTGCTAAACAGATCGTTAGCAGCTATACCTTTCGCGTCGTGATTCAAGGCCTCTTTACGCTGTGGGTTGTCACCACCTTCACGTTTATTTTGATCCGCAAAATGCCGGGCAACCCGGTCCAGATCAAAATTGACGAACTGGTTGATAAACAGCAGATGCCCTATGAGGATGCGCGCCGTATTGCTGCCGGGTTGTATGACTTTGACCCGGATGAACCGCTGATTCAGCAGTACGGAGATTATATGGGCAAGTTGATCCAGGGCGACATGGGCAAGTCGATTGCCGCTTCAGGGACGCCTGTTATCTCCCAAATTAAACGTTACCTGCCCTGGACTTTATTCGCCGTCGGATCGGGCCTACTCATCAGTTTTACATTAGGCGTCTTCCTCGGTATGGCGATGGCTTACTGGCGCGGCGGTATTTTAGACAACACCCTCACCGCGCTGGCGTCGATCATGTATGGGATCCCCGACTTCGTGATCGCGCTGCTGCTGCTGTTGGTTGCCGGAGTCCAGCTTAAATGGTTCCAGATCGGCGATGTCCTGGGCGGTGTCAGCCAGGACGTTGAAGCCGGGTTCAACCTCACCTACATCACGAATTTGATCCAGCATGTCGCCCTGCCCGTTCTGACTTATGTCTGGACAACCGTCGGCGGCTGGATTCTGACTATGAAAAGCAGCACGCTCTCGACGCTAGGCGAAGATTACATCACGGTTGCCAAAGCGCGCGGCCTGCCCGAACGCCGTATTCTGCTGGCCTATGTCGGACGGAATGCCATGCTGCCCCTGGTCACGCGCCTCGCCATCAGCATCGGTTTTGTGATGGGCGGCAGCGTCATCATCGAAACGATCTTCCAATATCCCGGCCTGGGCCGACTGCTTTCGACTGCTATCAGCGGACGCGACTATACCACGATGCAGGGCGTCTTCCTGACGATTGCAGCGGGCGTTGTTTTTTCGAATATTCTGGCCGACCTGTTATTTGGCCTGCTTGATCCCCGCGTTCGGGTCGGAGGTCAGAAATGAGCGCGATCAACGATGCGATTGGTTTTGGCGCTGCGGCCTCGCTCACCGGGCTGGTGATCGGCCTGATCTGCGGTCTGATCCCCCTGCTTTATGGCCTGAACAAGCAGGTGATCCGCCCGGCGATTATGGCATTTATTGTCTGCCTATTCGGGGGCTTCGCAGCAGGAATTTTCGGCGGGCTGCTGCTGTTGGTGTTCACCAGCGCGGTTGTGATCTCACACGTGTATGTAGACCGGACTGACCCGTTTACGTCCAGGGCGTCCATTGAAGAAGTCAACTTTGAAGAGTCCCGGCGCGATTACTTTATCCGCCGCATGGCCGCGTTAGGGCGTTCGACGCGCGCCTCCACCCATGCCCTGGTGCGCAATAAAGCGGGCTTTCTCGGCTTTTTGGGGCTGTTGTTTTTCTTCCTGATGACCGCCTTTGGGCCGCTGTTCATCGAATATGACGGCAGCACCCACGTCGAACGGCGGCAGCCCGGTGCCGCATCGCTTTACCAGGGACCGAGCAAGGAATATCCGCTCGGCCTCGACTGGCAGGGGCGCGATGTGCTCTCCCATATTGTGTACGGCGGCAAAAGCCTGATCCTAATTTCGGTGGAAGCGGGCTTGCTGACTACCATTGTTGCGGTGGTGCTGGGATCACTGTCCGGCTTATTGGGCGGTTGGGTCGATCAAGCGCTCTCCGCGCTGTCCAATATCTTCCTGACCATTCCATCCTTCCCGCTGTTATTGGTGCTGGCAAGCATTTTATCCTTCGATAACCGGAGCTATCTCGCGCTGTTGTTCGCCGTGCTGTACTGGCCCACGCTGATGCGAGCGGTGCGTGCCCAGGTTTTCAGCCTGCGCGAACGTGATTATGTCCAGGCGGCGATTGCGCTCGATCTAGGGATCGGACACATTATTTTCCGCGAAGTGCTGCCCAACATGATCAGCTACATTGCGGTCAACATGATCTTCTCGATCCGCAGCGCGATGTATAACATCGTGGGGCTGGTATTTTTGGGGATGGTCCCGATCCATGAACCCGACTGGAGCGTGATGATCTACTTTGGGCGCAGCCGAGGCGCAATTTTTAGCCCGGAAGCAGCCAGCATGTTGATCTCGCCTATTGTTGCGATTGCACTGTTCCAGTTGTTTCTCGTGCTGTTCACCCGTTCGCTCGAAGAAATCTTTAACCCGCGCCTGCGCCAGGGCATGTAAGCGATGAGCCAAAATCAGGTTGTTTTAAGCGTGCAAGATCTGTCTGTCAACTATGTGACGCAGCGCGGACCGCTGCAAGCCGTGAGCCACGTCTCATTCGACTTGCATAAGCGGGAAACACTGGCTTTGATGGGAGAAAGCGGGTGTGGCAAATCCACCCTGAATCTCGCCCTGATGCGCCTGCTGCCCACGAATGCCCGAGTCCCTCACGGGAAAATTATCTATACCGCGCGCGACGGCTCCAGAGTGGACGTGCTGGAAATGGGGGCGAACCAACTGCGGGCGTTTCGCTGGTCGGAATGCGCCATGGTTTTCCAGGCGGCGCTGAACTCGCTCAACCCGGTGATTCATATCCGCGATATGTTCTACGACACCGCACGGGCGCACGGCGAAAATCGCCGCATTGTGGTGCGCGATCAGGCGCTCGAACTGTTTCGGAAGGTGCGGCTCGACCCGGAGCGCGTCTTTAACGCCTATCCGCACGAACTCAGCGGCGGGATGCGCCAGCGGGTGCTGATCGCCCTCGGTTTGCTGCTCAATCCCCAAATTGTGATTCTGGATGAGCCGACCACTGCCGTTGATATTCTCACGCAGCGCACGATTATCGATGTGCTGCTGTCGATCAAGGATGAGATGGGTTTCAGCATTATTTTCATCAGTCACGATCTGTCAGTGGCGGCGGAGATGGCGGATACGGTGGCGACGATGTACGCAGGCGAAATTGTCGAAAGCGGGCCGGTCAACGAGATGTTTTACCGCCCGCGCCATGCCTATACGCTCGGCCTGCTGGAGGCGATTCCGCGCCTGAGTTCGGGAGCCGAAGAACTGGTCAGCATCGCGGGCAGCCCACCTGATCTGATCGAGCCGCCAACGGGCTGCAAATTTCATATTCGCTGCCCGTTTGCAACCGCCCACTGTTCCCAGGCCGCGCCGCCGCTCGAAACAGCAGGGATGAATCATACCGTCGCGTGTTGGGAAGCCGAACGAGTTTATGCCAAAGCATTAGAATTTACGGGATCACGATCATGAGCAGCCAACCACTTGTTGAACTCCGACACGTTTACCGCACCTTCAAGCAAGGCCGCTCGACTATCCCGGTTTTGCAGGACATCAATCTGGCGATTGATCCGAACGAAATTATCTGTTTCGTAGGCGAAAGTGGGTGCGGCAAAACCACAACAGGCAAAATCCTGGCCGGGCTGCTCGCACATTCCGAAGGCGAAGTGCTCTACCAGGGCCGCCCGGTGGAAAGTTACCGGGGCAAGGAACGATCCGCTTTTCGCCGCGCCCTTCAGATCGTTCACCAGGACCCGTTCGCCTCGCTCAACCCGGCGCATACCATCGGACAAATTCTGAGTTACCCGCTCAAGCGGCACAAAATGGTGCAAGACCGCGCCGACCTGCGCCACCGCATCTGGGAACTGCTCACCCTGGTCGATCTCACCCCGCCGGGCGATGTGGTTAACAAATACCCCCACCAACTCAGCGGGGGCCAGCGCCAGCGGGTCAGCATCGCGCGCGCACTGACCGTCGAACCACAGTTGATCGTGGCAGACGAAGCAGTAAGCATGGTCGATGTCAGCATCCGTGTCAGCCTGCTCAAAATGCTGCATGATCTGCGTGACAAGCTGAATGTCGCCATCATCTTTATCACCCACGATCTCGCCCTGGCTAAATATTTCGCCTGGGAAGGACGGATCGCGGTGATGTACCTGGGACGTATTATTGAGATCGGCCCTACCGAAGAAGTAATCGGGAATCCGGCGCATCCTTACACCCGCGCCCTGATCTCGGCCATTCCTGAAGCCGACCCGGAACTGACCCGCAGCAAAACTCATATGTCACTGCGCAGCGAAGATATTCCGCGCCTGACGGAGATTCCGCCGGGATGCGCGTTCCACCCGCGCTGCCCATTCTTTGTGCCGGGAGCCTGCGATGCGAATGTGCCGTCGCTCGGAGCAGCGCCTCACTACCGGCAAAATGTGGCCTGCATTCCGCTGGCCCAGGGCGACGGACTGCACCGGTATGAAGAAAGCTCGCCCGCATGACTGATCCTAAAATTGACGCGCTGAAAGGATTTTTGCGCATCGGCTTTTTTATCGGCGGATGCGGCCTGTTGATGGCATTTCTGGAGCCGCGCGACAGTTCGGAATTTGTCCTCAGTGTGTGCAGTGCGCTGATGGGCGGCGCGTTGGTCTTAGGTGTCGTACTGGTGATGCGTTTGACGCGGGGAACTGATGAATAACGCGCCGTTTTGGATAGAACGCCTGCCCGAACCGGACCGGCCTTTGTCGGACGAGATCACGGCCTTCAACCGCCGGGTGTACACCACGCTGGGCATTCCGGCGATCCTCGATCTGCCCAACGTCCTGCCCCGCGCCGAAGTCGAAGCGCAGATGCGCGCCTTCATCCCATCCAACCCGCGCTATGATGCCGCCGGGCAGTTGCTCACGCCAGCATTCTTTGAACAGTTTCTTGATCCGATAACGCTGCCTGACCCGGTTCCGGTGCGCCTGGGGCTGATCACTCAGTGGACGACGGTTCGCGCTTTGCCAACAGCGCAGGTGATCACATCCCGGCCATTCGAATATGCGCTAGACCGCATCCAGGAAACATCGGTGGATTGGGGCTGGCCGGTAGCGGTTTTAGCAGCCAGCGGCGCGTGGTGTTTCGGCCTGACTCCGCTCTACTGGGGCTGGATGCGCACCGATCACATCGCCTATACGACGCGTGAGCAGATCGCCGCTTATGCGCAGGCCGATCCCTATGTGGTGACAATCTCCGGGCGCGGGCTGGTGGCCCTCGCTGATGACGGCATCACGCCGCAGATGGGCACCCGCCTGCCGCTGCACGCGAAAACCGATCAGGTGTACCAGCTTGCCGTTCCGCAGCGGCTGCCCGATGGCACGCTGCACATGGCGGATGGTTTTGCTTCCAGAGAAACGGGCGAGTTTCACGATAATTATTTACCCTGCACCCAGCGGACACTCTTCACCCAGGCGTTTAAACTGCTGGGGGAGCCGTACGCCTGGGGCGATTCCCGGATGGGCATTTTCGGGCGCGACTGTTCGCGCTTTGTGCAGGATGTCTACGGCGTCACCGGCATCAGGCTTCCGCGTAACGGCGATCAGCAGGCTCGTGTCTGCCGGACACAGGCTGTCTTTACACCGGAAATGACCGACGAAATGCGCCGGGCGCTGCTGGTCGAGCAGGTGATGCCGGGGGCGCTGCTGTTTTTGCCGGGCCATGTCATGCTCTATCTGGGCCACCTGAACGGCGAACCGTATGCGATACACAATACCAGCTCCGGGGGGTATTCCGAAGTGATCGTTTCGCCCCTCGGCGCTTTACTGAGCCGCCTGACTGAGGCCGCTACCCTTTAGAGGTTGTCACGATGACCAAGCACGATTCTCCCGTCCCGCTGTATGTTCAGATCAAAGACTATATTCGCCTGAATATCCAGAGCGGCGTTTATTCGGTTCACCAGCGCGTCCCATCTGAACGGCAGCTTGCCGAGCAGTTCAAAGTAAACCGTCTGACGGTGAGCAAAGCGCTGAACGAACTGGCCCAGGAAGGGCTGGTGTATTCGCGCGTTGGCAAAGGCACCTTTGTCAGCCCGGCCAAAATTGACCAGGCACTGCAATCACTGACCAGTTTTACCGAAGACATCAGCAGCCGGGGCAAAAAACCATCCAGCCGCGTATTATGTGCCCAGATCGAACTCGCCAACCCCGAAGTCGCTAAAGCCCTGCTGATTTTGCCGGGGGCAGAAGTGGTGGCCCTACACCGGGTACGCTTTGCGGATGATCTCCCTATCGCGCTGGAAAAAGCGCATATCATCTATGCGCTCTGCCCCGATATTCTGGAAAAACACGATTTCAGCCGCGAATCACTCTACGGCGTTCTGCGCACCGATTACAACCTGCGCCTGACGCACGCCTACCAGACCATCGAAGCGCAGATCGCAGGCGAGGACGAACGTGATGCGCTGGAAACGGATTTCGGTACGCCCATTTTACGGATTACACGCGTCACTTATACCGACGATGACCGCCCGGTTGAATATGTGCGCTCCTCGTACCGGGGAGACCGCTACAAATTTTATACCGTCCTACGCCAGCTTGATTAAGGATGATCATGAACGTTCAAACCGGACTGGAAGTGCTGCGGGCCGAGGGGTTTAAGTCGTTAGCCGGAAAACGTGTCGGGTTGATGACCAATCCCAGCGCGACGGATCGCCAACTTACCAGCACGTACCAAATTTTTGCTGAATCGCCTGCCGTGCATCTGACCGCCCTGTTCGGTCCTGAACATGGTTTTTTGGGCGCGGCACCCGATGCCGAAGCGATCGCTACCACCATCGATTCACGCACCGGGTGCCCCGTTTATAGTCTCTACGGGGAAACCTTCCGCCCTACCGCCGACATGCTGCACAATATTGATGTGCTGGTGTGCGATATTCAGGACATCGGCGTACGTTATTACACCTATACCTGGACGGTCTCGCATATTCTGGAAGCGACGGGCGAATACGGCATGCCGGTGATCATTCTGGATCGTCCGAATCCGCTGGGGGGTGTGATGATCGATGGGCCGCAGTTGGATCTCAGCCAATCGTCCTTTGTCGGGCGCTTCCCGGTCCCGGTCCAGCATGGGTTGACGCTGGGCGAACTGGCCCAGATGATCAACGCCAGATGGAATCCGACGCCTGCCGATCTGACGGTCATCCCGTGCGCCAACTGGCAGCGCGACATCACGTGGGAGCAAACCGGCCTCCCCTGGATTGTGCCCTCGCCCAACATGCCGCATCTCAGCACGCTGCGCCAGTATCCCGGCGCATGCCTGATCGAAGGTACCGAACTTTCGGAAGGACGCGGCACCGCCCTGCCCTTCGAAATCGTCGGCGCGCCGTGGATTGATGCATTGGCATTGGCCGACAGCCTGAACAACAAAACATGGGCGCAAAAATCCGGCGTTCGTTTCCGCCCGCACACCTTCCAACCCTTCCAGAGTAAATGGACGGGCGAAACCTGCGGCGGCGTGCAGGTCTACCTGAGCGAGCAGAGCCGCCCGCTCGAAATCTGGCTGGGCGTGATTATGACCATCCGCGCGCTGTATCCTGATCAGTTCGCATGGCTGGCCGAACATCCCGACACCGGACACACCCATTTTGATCGCCTGATCGGTCAGACTGATGTGCGCCAGCAGATCAATGCTGGCACGCCCGCCGAAACACTGCTGGACCAATGGACCGCTCAGTGGGACGCGGATCGGCGCGCCTTTGAACAAGCCCGCCGCCCATTTTTGCTCTACGCCTGAATCAAGGAGTCACCCATGTCTCAACCATTGGAGCAAATCATCAGTACACACCTGGGCGACACCTTCCCCGCACTGGCCGTTGCGGTGATGCACCGGGGGGCGCTGCGCCTGAATGCGGCCTGGGGCTGGATTGATCCGGAAACCCACGAGCATCCCGCCGTGCCAAACACGTTGTTTGATCTGGCTTCGGTCAGCAAATTATTCACCACCAGCGCATTTTTAGCGCTGGTCAGCGCCAACCGAATCAGCCTGGATGATCCGCTGGTCAAGGTGATTCCCGAATTTGGCAACTCCGGCCCGCGCCCCTTAGATGGCGGGCAGGACCCGCACACCAAAGTGCAGCTCGAAACACCACCCGCCGCGCGCGGTCAAACCGCCGATCCCCGGCAGGTGACGTTTTATCACCTGTTGACGCACACCTCCGGCCTAGCTCCCTGGCGTGATGTCTTCAATGCTGCCGGACCCGCGCCTGTCCCGCCCGGACAGCCTGATCCCAGCGCCCGCCGCACACGCTGGGACCGTGCGCTGGATGCCCTCTGCCATTATCCGTTTGTCGGACAGCCCGGCGAAGGGTGCGTGCGTTACAGCGATCTCGGCCTGATGCTGCTCGGTGAAGCCACCAGCCGCCTGCATGGGGAGGCGTTAGATCAAACGCTTCAGCAGCGCGTCTTTGATCCGCTGGGCCTGGATTCGATGACCTTTAATCCACTGGACAAAGGGCGAGATCGGTTCATGATTGCCCCCACCGAAAATGATCCCGGCTGGCGCAAGCGGCGCTGTTGGGGCGAAGTCCACGACGAAAACGCCTGCGGTGTCGGCGGGATCGCCGGACATGCGGGCTTATTTGGCACGGCTTACGATGTCGCCATGTTTGGGCAGGCATGGCTGGACGCCGATCCCCGGCTGAAGATCGCCCCCGACCTGCTGCGGGATGCCAACCGCGAACATGAAACAACGGACGGCATGCGGCGCGGGCTGGGTTGGGCCATCAAAGCACACGCGGACGCCGCCGCCGGAGACTGCTTCAGCGCCGATTCTTACGGGCATCTCGGTTTTACCGGCACCTCGCTCTGGATCGATCCGACCCGCGCGCTGGTGGTGGCGTGTTTAACTAACCGCGTGTATCCGGGCCGCGAAAAAGAAGGCATCCACGCTTTCCGCCGCGCCCTGCACGATACCATTTGTGAGGCGGTAGCATGCTCGTGATAGGCTTGATGTCCGGCACATCCGCCGACGGAATCGACGCGGCCTTATGCGAGATCAGCGGGGAGCCGCCGTATGTCCGGGCCACCATCCAGACGGCCATTACCCACCCCTACCCGCCCGGCTTCCAGCAGCGGATTCTGAAGGCCTGCCTGCCCGATCAGAGTCCGGTCGATGAACTCTGCCGGTTGAATTTTGACCTGGGCGAGTTATTCGCGGAAGCCGTGCTACATGTCATCGCCGAAGCGCGGCAGTTCCCCAACAACATCGATCTGATCGGTTCGCACGGTCAGACCGTCTGGCACAACATCCGGTCCGATGGTCGGGTCAGCGCCACGTTGCAGATCACCGAAGCGGCGGTGATCGCGGAGCGCACCGGGATCACCACGATCAGCAACTTTCGCCCGCGTGATGTCGCCGCCGGGGGCCAGGGTGCCCCGCTGACCAGTTACGCCGATTGGCTGCTGCTGCGCCATCCGAGAGCGTGGCGCGCCGTGCAGAATATCGGCGGCATCGGCAATGTGAGCTTCCTCCCACCCCAATCCGACGCGACCAGTGAACCGATGGCTTTTGATACCGGCCCCGGCAATGCCCTGATCGATGGCGCGATCAGCCTGATCTCGAATGGGCAGTTGGCATATGACCGGGATGGACTGCTGGCGGCGCAGGGAACGGTGGATGAAATGTGGCTGCAAGACATGCTCGCCCATCCTTATTACGAGCGCAAGCCGCCCAAAACCACCGGGCGCGAACTTTTTGGCGCGACCCAGGCCGCCGAACTGGTCCAGGCGGGCCAGGCGCGCGGGCTGAACGATTCCAGCATCATCGCTACACTCACCGCCCTGACTGCCGCCAGCATCGCCGACGCCTACCGCCGGTTTGCCCCCGCGCCCATGACGGAAGTCATTCTGGGCGGCGGCGGCGCGCGTAATCCCACCCTGGTTCATATGCTGCGCCACTGGTTAGCCCCGGCCACCGTGCTTAAACATGAGGATGTGGGCCTGGACAGCGACAACAAAGAGGCGTTGGTCTTCGCGCTGTTGGCCTACGAAACCTGGCACGCCCGCCCCGGCATCCGTCCGGCGTTCACCGGAGCCAGCCACCCGGTGATTCTGGGGCAGATCACGCCCGGCCAGAACTACACCGATCTGATCCGCCGGACCTGGGGCGGCTCAAAATGACCAATTATGTGATGGGCATTGACGGCGGCGGCAGCACGATTCGCGTGGTGATCACGACGCCCGATTTGACGATCTGCGGGCAGAGCGACGGCCCTACCGCCAATCCGAGTATCTCCGGGCGCGATCAGGCCGCTGCCACCATCCAACACGCCATGAGAGAAGCCCTGCACGCCGCTCACCTGATGACCGACCAGATCGCCGCTGTCGGGATCGGGGTCGCAGGGGCAGCCGCGCACCACTCCGCCGATTGGCTGCGCGCGGTGGTCAGCGCCATACTGCCTCACGCGCGGATCGTCCCCAGCGCGGATTTCGAGATTGCGATGGTGGGCGCATTGGGCAAGCGTGAAGGCGTGCTGATCCTGGCTGGAACGGGCAGCCTCGCTTATGGGGTGAATGCCGCCGGACAAACAGCCCTGGTCGGCGGCTGGGGGTATCTGCTGGATGACGCGGGCAGCGGCTACTGGATCGGGCGTGCTGCTTTAGAAGCCGTCATCCGTGCCACTGATGGGCGCGGCCCAACCACCCCCCTCACAACAGCCTTGTTCGGTGCGCTTGGGCTAGCCAAACCGCTGGACCTGATCGCGTGGCTGTACCGTTCCGAAACACCCCGCACCCGCGACATTGCCGCGCTGACGCCGCTGGTTTTTGAACAGGTGCTCAATGGGGATACAGTCGCCCGGGCCATTGTTTCCCAGGCCGCGCACGAGTTGGTGCTGGCCGCCCACACCGTGCAGCGCCGCCTGAATATGACCGATACCCCGGACATCGCTTTTGCAGGCGGACTGCTCACCACAAACAACCCGCTGCGTGAGGCCGTCTGTACGGCCTTGAATCTGACTACCATTCCCCAGCCGCGCCATTCCCCGGTTATTGGGGCGGCACTGCTGGCCGTGTTATCAACAGAAAGCTAAAACCGATGCTGACCGAAACGCCTAATCCTCGCACCGCCAATATTGATCGCCTTTCGACACTGGACATGCTCGAAGTGATCAACGATGAAGACGCCACTATTGCCGCCGTGATCCGGCATATCCTGCCCGACATCGCGCGCGCGGTAGACGCCATCACCACCCATCTGCGCGGCGGCGGGCGGCTGCTCTATGTCGGCGCGGGGACGAGCGGGCGGTTGGGCGTGCTGGATGCCGTCGAGTGTGGGCCAACCTTCAGCACCCCACCCGACATGGTGCAGGGCATTATCGCGGGAGGCAACGCCGCGCTGACTGTTTCAGTCGAAGGCGCGGAAGATGATCACGACGCGGGTTACGCTATAATCACTGAACTGAAGGTGAACGCCCAGGATGTCGTCGTCGGGATCGCAGCCAGTGGGCGAACGCCCTATGTGATCGGGGCGATCCAGGCCGCTAACGAAGCGGGGGCCGCTACCGTCGCTGTCACCTGCAACCGCCCCGCCCCTATGCTGGAACTGGCCCAGTATCCGATTGCGGCGGTGGTCGGTCCCGAAATTATCGCCGGGTCCACCCGTCTGAAAGCCGGGACTGCGCAGAAAATGATCCTCAATATGCTCAGCACCGCCAGCATGATCCAACTCGGCAAAGTATACGGTAATCTGATGGTCGATGTGAAAGTCACGAATCAGAAACTGGCGAAACGCGCGCAGGGCATTGTGATGAAGGTCGCCCACATCAGCGAGCCAGAAGCCATTCATCTGCTCGAACAGACACAAAACGAAGTCAAAGCGGCGATTGTGATGGCGCGGCTCGGTGTGACCGCCGACGAAGCCCGCGCGCAACTCGCCGAGGCCGGGGGCATGCTCCGCCGCGTTTTAGGTGACGAATAGCGCGCACCCTTCCATTCGACGCCATAAAACAGCCTTAACTCCGTATAATGGTTCAGAGGGATCAGCCCCACTTATTCCTGCGCGGCATAGTCCGAGTAAAATGAGGCAAAACCGATGAAACATGCTCAGATTACCCCCCGACAACTTGAGGACATCCTGGTTGCCAGCCTTCGTTTTCGCGGTCAGGCGGAGGAAATAGCTTCCAAGTTTGAACAACTACGCGCCGCCATTGGTTCACACGCTACGGGTCCAGGCATCGTCATTGAGCACGATTCTAATCCAGAGACGGGGCACGATCTCGAAGTATGCGTGCCCGTAAGGACTGTCGTTGAAGGGGAGAAGCTTACTTGCCGCACGCTGCCGGGCGGCCCCTGGCTCACTATCACTCACATCGGCCCCTATGAGGATACCCCAGCGACATGGCGCGTTCTGGGGGCTTATATTCGCGAGCATTGTGTTGGCATTGCCGAAGACCCCGCTCGTGAAGTGTACCTGGAGGGGCCAGAAATACATGGCGAAAACACGAGCCGGTATGTTATGGAACTCCAGGTGCCGCTGATGCTGCCACGTTGGATCGCGGATCTGGCTGATGGATTGGATCGGCTGGTGGGAGTTGAAGCTCGTACCGCTGTGTTAGGCTGCGCCAATATTTCCTTTACCCCTTCCCTAAGGGAAGGAGAGTCAAACCCACAGGATGTGGAAAATTATTTTCCTGGATCGGCCTCAACCGATGAACTGATCGACATTGACGCTGATCCGGCTCGTCAGGTCGCATGGGCACAACATTTGATGCAGCGCCTGGATGCCGTCGTGACGGACGAAACCATCCGCTACCGCATTATGAACGGCTGCGCTCACCGTTTTCCACAGGAGCGGATCGATTTTTTACGCCAAAAATTTCAGGAACTCGGCAGTATTGACGCATTGCTGGATTTTATGCGCGAAGATAAATCGTTGGGTGGACGTTCTTTTTATGCTGCCCCCCAACGCGAGGGCACGACGATCATCGAAACCAAACAGCCAGCTCGCCCCCAAGCCTATGCTGAGGCGACTAATCCACGTGAGAAGCGCGCCGCTGCCTGTTTTTGCCCCATTGTCCGCCAGGCGATTCTGGCTGAAGCGGACCTGTCGGCTACCTGGTGTCACTGTGGAGCAGGCTGGTTTACCCAACTATGGGGCGGCATTCTGGGGCACGAAGTGCAGGTGGATGTGTTGGAAACGGTGCGAGCTGGCGGCGA
This sequence comes from uncultured Anaerolineaceae bacterium, assembly GCA_964472565.1. Classification (GTDB taxonomy): domain Bacteria; phylum Chloroflexota; class Anaerolineae; order Aggregatilineales; family Aggregatilineaceae; genus DATAMF01. The sequence goes on along the minus strand of CAYYNB010000040.1, from coordinate 19,343 downwards.
ACGCTGCGTATTTCGGGTGCATATTCCTGCCGGTATTCCCCTGGACTAAGGCTGCGCCACTATTTTCTTTATCCCTTTCCTGAGAGAAGGGAAAGCCAACAGACCCGTATTATGCAAGTGAAAGGCAGGGATTCTGCCTCTCACAATTACTGGTAGATCACTTCAATCCATTCGTCCGTGGTCAGATTGATGCGGAATTCAAGTACAGGCTGTTCAAGGGTGTAACTGGCGTCCGGTTCCGGTGAAGTATGCTGAACACTCGTGCCTGCCGGGAGTTTGATTGTGACACTCACATTCTCATTCAGGGTTCCCGGCTGTTTTTGCAGCAGCAGCTTATAACGATGGTAAGAACCGATTTCTTCAACGAGTACCGGCACGGTATAGGTCAGTTGATACCGCTCGCTGCTGTCATAATCGATCTGAGCTAAAGACACATAGATGGTATGGGTTTCGGTTGAAACCTGGGTTGGATCGATGTCAAAATTGCGCGCACTAACCAACTGGCTGCCTGCCGGGGCAAAAAGCTGAAGAAGCGTGTGGTAGTTAATATCGCTATAGTGAGCAGGGCGCACGGCGGGATCAGCCTCAGCTACCTGGGCGGAAAAGTCGTAAGCCACCGAAGCGCGGCTGTTCAACGAACCATCGGATAAAATTTCAACGTCGTAGGTTAGCTGGCGAATCACCGAGCGGCTGGATTTGCTTCCGAGATTGGCATCCGCAACCATCAGATAATCGTACTGAATTCCAGCTTCTTGTTTACCGGACCAACCCAGATCATCCGCCGCCTTATTCAGACTCGACTCATCCCCCGCGAAATAGATCATGATATGTTTTTCCTGAAGCGCCTGGAAGACGGCACGGCGAACATCCGCACTTCGGGTTGAGTCAACTGAGCGCCAATCGGCGAGGATTTGTTTATAGAGGGCAGCCACAAAGCGCTTATGAGGAAGATCCCCTTCGCCCTCAGCGCGAATTTCGTACACCACATCACGGAAGTTTTCGGGCGACACGACCACGTTATACTCTGGTAAGGTGACGCTGCCCAAGCCTTGTAAAATGTATTCAAAGCCAACCATGTCGATCCCGATGACGCCATCAACCGGCGACTGGGGATTATCACCCTGGTCATAATACCAGGCGGCCATTTGAGCTGTAGCCGGAAAATCGGCGTACCAACTACCATCCCACGCCGCATAAATAGGCTCGCCATAAGCAATCCACCAACCAGGAACATCGATTTCGGAAGACAATTCGGTTGGCGGTGGATTGGGGCTGGTTGCCGTCGTGGGGCTATAGTCATAGTCCACAATACGCCCATTACGAACAGTCATCCAGCCATAGGTGCTGATATACCCCCCAGAGGGACGGAGTTCATCACTATTTTGAGCGAGAACGAGATAGGTTTCGGTATCGTCTAACCCCAGCGCCGATGTGAGCAATTCAGGCGAGTCAAGCAGCAGCGAATTGAGTTCCTGAATTTGATCGTAGCGCTGGTTCAAACTATCGACAGTGACAAACAAATCGACGGAAACATCCGCTAAATTCAACTGGTCGATTTTCTGCTGGGTCGCGTCTAACTGTGCCTGGGCATCAAGGAATTTACCACGTCCAAGACGCAGCAGTTCAACCACACGTTCCCCCGAAGAAAGTTGAATCTCAACCGCATTTTCGGCTTCGCTCTCGGTCAGAAAACGAAAGGTTGGCTCAGCGCCATCCAACATTGCATTCGCAGCTAGAGTCAGTTCCTGCGCCACATCCAATGAATCTAAAGCAACTGCCAAATCAGCGCTCAAAAATTTGAATGGACGCAGCAAGAAGGTCTGCTTGCGGGCCGTACTCAGGCTGCTGTTCAAATCACGCATTCCAGCCTGAAGCTGTTGGAAATCTTCCAGCGTTAGTTCGGTGCCCGGTTTGTTGCTGATCTCACTCAGAACACGATCCAGACTTTCCCATGAGGATTCAACCTGATTGCGCGCATTGGTGATTAAAACAAGCACACCCATAACCAGGCTGGCTGATACGCCCACGACCACAAGCAGCGTAATTTTCCAATTCAGACGCATCACACGACGCTTGATTCGTCTGAGCATACGGAAACGCCCCTTGTGCCGGCGGCGACGCCTGTGTGCCTGGTGCTCCTGTTCGAGCGATGGTGCTATAGGAGACGGAGATTCCTGGTCACTCAACATCAACACTCACCCGCTTTTACCCTTCTAAGATGAGGATTTGGACTCATCGGAATAATATTCGTAATAGTAGCCCCCATAGCCCCCGTATCCATACCGGCGCTCTTTGGGATTGACGGAGTTAAGGACAACGCCCTCCATCACCACATCCAACTGCTCAAATTGCTCTTTGGTTCGCACCGCAGCAGCGCGGCGTGTACCGCCAGATTCAAGCACAATAACAACCGGGATATTCAAGGTTGAAGCCAGCACAGCACTATCGGCGACCACTAAGGCGGGCGGCGTGTCAAACAGGATAATATCCACGTTTTTCGAAGCACCAAACTCTTTGAAGAGGTGCTGCATCGTAGCCGAACCCAAAACTTCGGTTGGATTGACCGGAATCCGTCCACTGGCAATCACTCGCAAACCGGGGACAAACGTTTCCTGGAGGCAAGCCGTGAGATCGATAGGGAAGCCCTGCCCCTCATGATCTTCCCGCTTATTCTGGCTCTCCTGAGCTGAAAGCAGCGTCGATAGACCCACACTGTTGTCAAGGTCGAAGATTTCATGGATACGTGGACGCCGTAGGTCCGCATCAACGAGCAACACACGCCAACCAGCCATCGCTATCGTCACCGCCAGATTTGCCACCGTAACGCTTTTGCCTTCAGAAGGTCCAGGGCTGGAAACGATGAATATCTTTTTTGCTCCTCTTTCATTGGAGGAATAGAGCAAATTGGTCCGTAACGTGCGGTACTGCTCTGATACAGGTGCCCCTGGATCATGATAGGTGATCAAACGATTCGAATAGGAATCACGCGAACGGCCAAAACGAGTGACCGTTGCCAGCGTGGGCAGTGACAAAACCTGAGTGACTTCTTCCGGCGTGTGAATGGTATCGTCCAGATATTCAATCAATAAGGCAAGACCAATAGCAAGCGCAGCCCCGACCATAGCGCCTAAGAGTGTATTCATCAGGACGCTACTGCCTGTCGGTGAACCTGGACGCCGGGCACGTTCCACAATACTGAGCGAGTTGGTACGATTTTGGATCGTCGTAATGGTAGTCTGATAGCCAGCAATATTGGACGATGTCTGGTTGATCCGATCAGCCAGAACGTTGATTTGTTCTTGCAGCCGCTGAATCTCATCCTGATCCGTCGCCGCGTTAAGCTGCTCCTGAAGCAGTGAACGTTCGTTCCGGTTTTGCTCCAGTTCCGCCGTTAACCGCTCGATTTCAGCATTCGCCGAATCAACAGTTTTTTGCTGTTCAGGAGTCAGGTTGCTGGGGCTATTCGAAATCAACTGCTGGGCCAATTCGTTTGCCATAGATGCGGCTAAAGCGGGATCGGTGTAGGTGACTGTGATTCGTAATAGAGATGTCTCGGCAACGACGCTGGTTGTTACCGCACTTCCCAACCCATCCGGCGTAATGGGATAATCACCAGCTTCTACAGTCGCTTCAAGGACTTCATAAGTAGTAGCGATAACGGCATAGGTTTGGGCTAACTCTACACCGGTTTGAATTTGAGCCGAGTTTGGATTGGGTGATTCAATGTACCCACCGACAGAGATTGTTACTGTCGCCTGATATTGTTCAGCCTGTTGGTTGCGATATAAAAAAGCGGCGGCCCCCGCTAAAAATGCTCCTAGTACGATCAACCACAGCCATTTTCTAAACAGATGGATATATGCCACCAACTCCATGTTTTAGCTTCCCGTCCCCTTTACATAGCACCCTTATCTTGCTATGCCGCTCGAATTCAATTGACTATCCAATAAATATCAGGAAAGTGTAACTGTATCATCTGAAGATAGCAAGCACGAACCTTGAGCAGGACCGCAGGCGAAGTATAAGCCAGACAAGGATACCAAAGGGGTTGATTCCCCTAAATTAGGAGCAACCTCGCTCCTGACATAAGCGGGGGCAGCGTAACAGGCATCCCTCAAAATTGTGAGTTTTAGCTACGGACTATGGTATACTCTGCGGTGGTATGATTTCACCCACAGAGGAATACAATGTCTGAGATGCTGGCTGAAACTCTACAAAGTTTACAGAACCTGTATATACGACGTGCGCGCAGCACCGCCGCGTTGATCGCGGGGCTGAAGGGGACAAACAGCACCCTCAATAAAACCAACCGCGCCTTAAGTGACTATATCAGTCAAAACACGTTCCTGGACGAAAACTTGTTGATGCAGGCACAACAAACCTTCGATGGATTACAGTTCAAGGATAACATTGCGGAACCGCTGTTACCGCATCTGCGCCGCGAAGCCAAAGCGCTGGCAGTCCAACTTGCGGCGCTGAAAGAAGCGGTCAACGCGCTACAGGGTGAGATGGTGGATGTTATCCGTCTCGATCATGCTTACCAGGCTCTCCAAAGCTCGCCGTTGCAGGACGCCGAACTGACGGCACTGCTGCCCGACCTCAGCCAAACGCTTGAAGAGGCGCAAGCCCGGCTGGGTGACGAGTTTGGAGCGGCGCTCCGTGATGAAATGGCCACCATAGGGATTGAGGTTAGCGGACGACCTCCACGATTTGAGGTGGGCCGATTCGAGATTCTAGCGAACTTTGTGAACCGCACAGCCTCGATCAGCTACGGCAAGATACAGGTTGTTCCGAAGGTGAAACTGAGCCTGGACGCGATCATCAAGGCTTACCAACAGGAAAGCAAAATTATCGAAGCACGAAAAGAAGACGGCCAACACTGGATTGAACAGCTCCATCAGGCATGGGAGCTGGCCCGGCTTAAAAGCGAACGCGCCACCGCGCGGGTCAACATTATTGACTGCTATTATGAACTGGTTCTGCTGCGCCAGGGACGCAATTTTTACAGTGCGCCCAGCAAACGCAGTTTTGTTGATTACAGCCGCGCCCAGTTCGCCTTCGACTTTGACACGTTTACGCGCCGCCAGCGGCTCACCGCCCAGGGACAGGTTGCGGCGGCACATGTCGCCACCAAGTCACAGGCAGAGAGCGCCAGTAAAAGTTTGTGGATAGTTGAAGGGAACAGCCCGCACGAAGGCCGATATGTTGGGGATATTGAGTTCGCGAAAGGATAAATATGCTGCCAGAGCCTCATCTTGCACGCCAGATCATTGAGGTCTTGGGACAATCGGGCACCCCATTATCAAAGGGTGTCAGTTATTACAATGTGGGTAACGAGACGCTGCTCAATACCATCGACACGCACTACCTCGGCTCATTTTTAGCCGATGGCGGGGCCGTTTTTAAGCTGGTCGTTGGCGATTATGGCAGCGGCAAATCACATTTTCTGTACTGCGTGCGTGACCGGGCATGGCAGCGCAATTTTGCAGTGAGCAAAGTTGATCTTAGCCCCAAAGAAAGCCCATATGACGATCAGAGGTTGGTCTATGCCGCCGTTGCTTCTAACATTATCTGGCATGAACTGGGTGGGCAGAGCGAAGACGAAAAAGGTCTTACACGGCTCCTTGAAGGCACCCTCCGCCGCCTGGTCAATCCACATGGGCTGGACTTGGACGATCCGGGTGCGGTGGAAGTTCCCGATGTGCGCGCCTTTCTACAAACATTGGCAGCTACCCCAGTGGACAGCCTGAGCTTTCATAAGGCAATCCAGGGATATTTTAATGCCCTGCTGCGCGGGCATGAACTGCGCCTGGAAGCGCTCGAACGCTGGTTGTCTGGCGAGGCGAATACCCCGGAAGATATGCGTGATCTCCGGCTGATTGGTGTTACCGAAAAGATCAACAAAAATAACGCCTTTAAAATGCTGCGTTCGCTGTGCCAGGTCGTACGGGTGATTGGATACAGTGGGCTGATCCTGCTCTTTGACGAAGGGGATCGGATGATGAGTGTGGGCGGAACGTCTGAAAAAGTAGCGACGGATAACCTGCGCGAAGTCATTGACCGCTGCCGCGAAGATTTGCCGGGCGCGATGTTTATGTATGCCGTTCCGCCGGCGTTTGTTTACGATATTGTGCCTAAATATCCCGCACTTCAACAACGGATCCAAACGCCGGGGTATTTCTCGCGTTCTAATCCCTTCAGCCCTCAGATCAACCTGAACCAGTTAGATGTGCCTGATGAACAACTCCTGCCCGAAATCGGCTACCGGCTGTTAGCCATTTTCGAGGTCGCATACGGTGTCGAAATGAACGCCAATATCCAGGCACAGAACATCAAGGTGTTATCGGATGTTGCCTGCCAATCCTATCTCGCGATCAGTCACCGCCGACTGTTCGTCAAAACCCTGGTTACAGAGTGGTTCCGCCAGAAGGAACAAGGCGAAATCGTCATCAACAGCGATTATGCCGAGGCAGCGATCCGTGGACAAAGTGACAGTTTGATGGCATTGGCAGATGAGATGCAAAGGCCCTATTAGTTATGCAGCCGCAACAGGTTGAACATCCAGAACTCGGAATAGGTAAGCTATTGAAAACGTATATGGGCGGTCATGAATGGGAAGTTGAGTTTGATTCAGGTTGCCGTTTTCGACTGCCCGCCCGCGAATTTGAAACGTCGTGGGAACCCAAAATAACCCTTCCCAGCTTGCCGCTGGCACGCCCTGCTATGCTGGGAAGTGATCAGTTCCGCGCCCGCCAGACTCTCGAAGCGCTGCGCTTTGGTATCGTGCCCATTCAGGACGTTGAAACCCTGACGATTGGCCTGGAAGCAGAAAGCGTCAGCCTCAACCGGGCGCTGGCTCGCAGCAAAGAGCGCGGGGGCGATGTCCAGGCGGTGATCGGTGATTACGGTTTCGGCAAAAGTCACTTTATCGAACTGGCGGCCCGTCGAGCGCTGCGTGAAAATTTTGTTGTCGCAACGGCCAGTCTGGATCTAATGGAAGTGCCGCCCAACAAACCCTTAGAAATCTACCGGGCACTGACGGCGTCGCTGCGTTACCCGGATACAATGGACAATGGTCTTCGGCCTCTGGTTGAAAAAGCAACAGCAAATCCAGCCGCGATTCGCCAACTCATCGATCTATCGCCGATACCGGACTACTGCCCACTCGCCAAAGGATTAAGCGCAATTCTCGATTGCAACATGCAGGCAGCTTATGATGACTTGATATTGTGGCTGAGCGGCCATATAAAACCAACCGCTGATCTCAAAACCTGCTTAAAAAAGCCCCCTACTCTCTATGGGTTAGGCGAAGTCGCCCGCCAATATTCCTACCTGCTCACCGGCATCAGCGTACTGGCAACCTTGTTGGGTTACAGCGGATTGGCCGTGCTGATCGACGAATCGGAGCACTATTCGCTGCTTCGATCACGGCAGCGGGTACGAGCCGATTCATTCTTTCAGGCGATGATCTGCTCGGCAATGGGCTTTAATAATGGGCGCGTCGATCCAAACCTAATTCCCGATCTCCGTTATGCCGATTACCCGGTGATGTTCGCCAGTAACCCGCATCTGTTTTTCCTTTTTGCGCTGACTGAGAGTGAAAATCGGATGCCCGTCGATGATTGGCTGGCTCCGACGCAGATTGTGCGGCTCGATGATCGTTTTATTGAGAAAGACATCCGCAAATTTTTTATCACCCTGCTCGATTATCATGGATTGGCCTATCGTTATCACAACGATGGGGGCCGACTACCCGCGGAGGTGCCGAGCATGTTAGCGCGTGCGCTCAGCCAGCACCGCATCAACCTGCGCGAATTGATCCGCACATCGGTGACGATCTGCGACCTGCTTTATCTCTATGATGACTATTCACCCGATGCTGCGCTGGAGGAATTGGCGCAAGGACTCTATATGTGACCGACTATCAAATCCGGCTGGCTCTCAAAGCGCGACTTCCTCGAACCTGGGCAGCCTTTTTTGAGCAGTATGGAAACTTTACAGCAGCGCAGTTAGCCGCGATTCCGGCTGTTCTGGACCAGAAAAATGTTGTGCTCTGTGCCCCGACTGCTTATGGCAAAACAGAAGCAGCGGCTGCCCCTCTGATCGAATTACATGATCCAGGCCAGAGTCCCCAGATTGGCATTCTTTACCTGACTCCTACCCGCGCCCTGGCAAACGATCTGATGGTACGGCTTGCCCCCCGTCTGGAACGGCTCCGGGTATCATTAGCGGTCAAAACCCGTGACCAGAATACCTTCAATCCACGACATCCAGCCCACTTTCTGATTTCGACTCCCGAATCAGTCGATTCGCTGCTCACGTCCAATGCCCAGGTTTTTGCCCACCTGCGCGCCGTTGTAATCGATGAACTTCATCTCTTTGACGGCACAGCACGCGGCGATCAACTACGAGTCCTCCTCAACCGGCTGCGGTACATCCATGATTATGCACAAGCGAAGGCTGTGGCGGTGCCGATTCAATTTATTGCGCTATCCGCTACCCTACCGCATCCAGAAGTGGTGGCGGCTCGTTATTTTCCGGCAGGCCACCCGATCCAAATCGCAGGCACGCGCGCGATCCAGGCTGAGATGTTAGAAATGCAACCGGACAGCGCCGCTGAGTTGATCAGCTACCTCACCACCTTTCGATCTAAGGGATGGCGCAAAGCGATCATTTTTTGTAACAGCCGGGCCGAAGTTGAAACCTATACGGCTGCAATCCGCCAGCGCTCACCATTTGGTAACGCTGTCTATGCGCATTATTCCAACCTGACATCCACACGCCGACGAGAGATCGAGGAACAGTTTGGCAGCGCGGAAGTCGCCATTTGCTGCGCCACCAGCACGCTGGAATTGGGCATTGATATTGGTAATATTGATGTCGTAATTCTGATTGGGCCACCCGGCAGCAGCGCCTCTTTTTTTCAACGAATCGGGCGCGGCAGCCGCCGCCAAAACACGACCCAGATCGCCTGCTTTTATCGCTCACCCCTGGAAAAACTTATTTTTGAAACACTGCTTAACTCGCCGGATAGCGAGCAGCCCGCTGCCGCATTTCGACCCTCGGTTGCGATACAACAGATTTTCAGTCTGCTCAAACAAAGCCCCACCGGATCGCTCCGCCTCAACGAACTAACACGATTATTTGATGGAATGGTATCCAGAGGCGATCTGGAAGCTATTGTGGGAGAACTGCAAATACGCGGCTATCTGAAGCCGGGGCGACCGGGCGAATGGAAACCTGATTCAGAACTTAACCATCTGTTCGATCAGCAGGGAAAGCAGGACAACGAATTAAGCATCTACAGCAATATTCAAAGCAGCGACAAGCAGCAGATCGAGATCCGCAACCAACATACCCAACAAACCGTCGCACAGGTTGATATTCGGTGGCTCAATCGACCTACCCTGACATTGGAAGGGCGTCCCATCCAGGTCGAATGGGTAGATGGAGAGGCAATCTGGGTTAAGACTGCCCCATCCGACCCCATCAGTACCCGCCCACCATACCGTTCGACGCAAAAACAGCTTTCCTACGATCTCGCGCGGCAGCTTCCCTTACAATTAGGTTTTTCGCCAGCAGCAGCGCCTATGGTTGCCGCGCCAGAAGGCTGGCTGTGGTTTCACTGGTTGGGGGATTTATATGGACGCGTACTGCTTGATTTACTGAGCTATCGGGAACAGGTCGAAACAACCGCACAACCCGGACTATGTTTGTGGCTGAAAAATATTGATACTTTCACCATTCCGCACTGGACCATTGAACAAATAGAAAGTTATCTTCGCGATCATTATCGCTCCCTCGAACGATGGCTCGATCTTGGTCCATTTCACCATCTGCTGCCGCCAGCGCTTCGGCAGCAGGCCGTGAAAGACCAATTTGACGGTCCCCATTTTTTGCAGGCTATCGCCAATTTACATCTACTGAGAGAGCCAGCAACCGACTTATTGCAAAACCTCCTATAGCCTTAACTCTCATTCTGATCTAAGCCCAGCCACCGATAAGCCTCAACTGATAGGGCTGTGTATAAAGCACGCAGGGGAGCCGCAATGTTTCCCGGCGGATTTCCTAGCTGGCGCAGGAGCGGCGGCTGATCCGGCTGGAGGGGAGCCGAACGAATCAGATTCGTGGTGGAACCGCCCCAAAAGCGCTCCAGATCAGCATCAAGCGCCGGGGCGTCAGGGACACCTTCACCGCTGTTGACGGCGGCACTCCGATAGCCTCGCAAAGCAGACAAAATCTGATCACGCGTACGTCCCCGGAGATGGAACAGGATGAATGGATCGTGATCCAACTGCTCTGCCAACAGATAATAAACAGCAGCCGCATGTTTGCAGGGATCGCCCCAATCATCGGGACACGAACACTCAAACACAATATCCTTCAAGGTGCGCGGAAACAGGGATAACCCGGCGCTCTGAAAAACAGCTTCGATATCGCCGGGCATTTCACCGGCCAGTAGTTTGGCGGCATAAACCGCCTGCTCAGATAACGCCGCCAGCGCCTGCTGCCATTCCTGATCTTTAAAAACCTGGAGATATACGGCAGTGCGATAAGGTTTGGGACGCGAACCCTGCACCTCGGCATAGGCGATCCCGTGCGAGATTTCCAGAGTTCGCACTGAGCCGTTGCGGGCATAACGTTTGCCACGATCCAGGCGTCCGCCGCCCAAGCGTTCCATCGCGGCGACCCACTGCTGACCCCACCATGCCTGACCAACTGGCCCGCGCCGGCTCAAGGCTTGCACCGGCCCATTCAAAACGATGGCATCGGACGGCGTCTCATAATCGCTCAGCGTATAATCGTCGTCTTCGTAGTCCTCATCATCGTAATAACTATACCAGCCCATAGTTACTCAGTCCTCCATCACATCTCGCCGCAGAGCAACCAGATCGTGCAGTTCAGCGGTGCTCATCTCGGACAGCCAACTTTCGCCCGACCCAACGATACTTTCTGCCAGCGCCTGTTTGTGTTCGATCAGTTCATCGATGCGCTCTTCCAGGGTTCCCAGACAGATAAACTTATGCACCTGGACATTGCGCGTTTGGCCGATGCGAAAGGCGCGATCAGTTGCCTGATTCTCAACGGCGGGGTTGTACCAGCGATCAAAGTGAAAGACATGATTGGCCTGGGTGAGATTCAACCCGGTCCCCCCAGCTTTCAGTGACAGCACAAACACGGTGGGACCATGCGGCGCTTGAAACTGCCGGATCATGTCCTGCCGCTTTTCAGCGGGCGTGGCACCGTGCAAAAACAGCACTTCATCCACAAAATACTCACGCAAGTAAGCCTGAAGATGCCCGCCCATCTCGGCATACTGCGTAAAAATTAGGGCGCGATCACTGCTGGCGAAAACCTCATCAAGCATTTCAGTTAATCGTGTTAGCTTGCCGCTGCGATCCTTGAAGGCATCAACGCCCAGCGCCTCACCTTCTTTGAGGAAATGGGCCGGATGGTTACAGATTTGTTTAAGGCGGGTCAGCATACGTAAGACACTCCCGCGCCGCTGCATATCATCTTCGGCCTGCTCAACAGCTTCCATCTCTTCGCGAACGGCTGCTTCATAGAGTGTGGCTTGTTCCGGCGTCAGGCTGCAATACACCTTGTTTTCAAACTTTTCCGGCAGATCGTCGATGACGTTGGGATCGGTCTTCACGCGCCGCAGAATGAACGGTGCGGTCAACTGCTTGAGGACAGTCGCTGCTTGCTGATCGCCATAACGCTCAATCGGAATGCTGAACTGCTCACGAAACGTTTCGCGCCCACCCAGATAGCCGGGATTGAGAAACTGGAAGATCGACCACAATTCAGTCAGGCGGTTTTCAACCGGGGTTCCGGTCAGCGCTAAACGCATATCCGCCGCCAAAGATCGGGCGGCCTGCGCCTGTTTGGTGGTCGGATTCTTGATATTTTGTGCTTCATCCAGCACGATCCCCGCCCACTGAATCGATTCCAGCGTTTCGCGATCCCGGTTGAGCAGCGCGTAACTGGTCAGCACCACATCAACCTGAGATACTGCCTGAGCAAAATCTTCGCCCTGCAAACGTCCTGCGCCCTGGTGTGTCATGGTTTTAAGGGTGGGCGCAAAGCGGTTGAGTTCGTGCCGCCAGTTGCCCACTACAGAGGTAGGACAGACCAACAGCACGGGACGATTCACGCCAAGCTGCTCGCGTTCATACAGCCAATAGGCAATGGTTTGCACTGTTTTGCCCAGCCCCATATCGTCAGCTAAACACGCACCCATACCCATCCGGCGCATCTGAGTGAGCCAACCAAAACCACGCTCCTGATAGGGGCGCAGCGTGGCATGCAAGCCAGACGGAAGCGCGGGCACCTGCACCTGATCAGGATGCCGCAGCCGCTCGAAAAAATCATTCAACCACCCATCGGGGGTCATCCTCTCCACATCTAACCCGGCGGGCGCTGCCATTGCGCTGCCTTCGGCAGTCAGTTTCAAGGCGTCCAACAGATTCATCTCGCCTTCAAGTGTGTGATTATCAAAAAATTTGAGGGCCGCGTCGATCTGACCCGGATCGAGGGCCACCCATTGACCGCGAAAACGTACCAGGGACTGCTTGAGGGCAACCAACTGCTCGAACTCGGCGCGGCTGACACGCTCGCCACCCAATGAGAGTTCCCACTGGTACGCGACGAGAGCATCGCGCGTCAAAAATCCGCTCGGCTCCTCGGCTTTACTTTTCAGCCGAGCGTTGACCTTCAGGCGTGCGGTGCGTTTGGCCCACCAGTTGGGCACGAGAACGCCAAAGTGACTCTGTTCCAGCAGCGGAGCGGCATCGATCAGAAAACGGTAGGCCTCATCGCGGCTGAGCAGCACCCCCGTAGGACTCGTCTGGCGCAAGCTGCGTTCTACCGGCGTAAAAATCCGCGAGGCAAACCCCAGCGCGGCCAGTAATTTTTCCTGGGGTTGATCGAAGCGCCGTTCGAGGTAGGCCAGTGTATGTCCGGTGGATGCCCACACGGTCTGCGCTTCGACTAACAAACTGGGATCATCAATGGCCTGCAACAGGTAATGCAGCGGCCAAATCTCACCGCTGTCATCCGGTTCATCCAGGCGGAAACACACTCGAAAAGCGCCTATACCTGCACCGGTAACGCCTTCTTGCCAGCGCTGCCAGGATTCAAACAACTTATGGTTAGCTTTCGGATCGCCCGCCAGAATACGGTCTGAACCGGTTAATGCGCGCAGCCAGGGATGGGCCGAGAGCGTTCTGTGCAGCGGATGAAATTGTTTTGTGGTGAAAACCTCGCGGATGAAGGCGTCTGTTGAAACCTGAAGAAAATCCAGCAGAAGGTCACGGGGAGATGGAGCAGACTGAATTTCCTTGGAGGCCGCACGGCATAAAGGGGACATATTGTTGAGCATCTGGACAACCAGATCCGCATCCGGCTGTGGCTGCCAACAGGCCAGATAACGAGCACCCTGCTGTTTCAGGGCGGGGATATAACGCTGCTCAATCAGGCAGTTCATCACCAGCATGGATGCCTGCTGCCAAAATGCCAGATCACTGCCCAGGATGAAATGCATCTGCCGTCCACTACCAGGAAGGGGAAGCTGGATCATAAAATCAAGAAAGTCGGTCGGCTTCAGAACAACGGATTCGACTTCCCATTCGAGCAATGTCAGTGATTCGTCCAGAGAAACCATCCCGGCAGTCTGCGCTTCAGGGGATGGTTGAACCTGTTTACCAACTCCCGGCAGCAGAAGAGTCAGAAGCAATCCGTCCGGCTCACTGTTGGTCGTAAATCGATCCAGATAGCGCAACCATTCATTGCTCGACAGCACAAAGGGGTGCGGTGCTGTTCGCCCACGCCGCCCTTTTCGATAGAGTGGCCCGGTGGCGGTATCTTCACCCCATAGAGCAAATTGTTGTCTTTCGATCAGCCATGTTCCATGAAGGATGTGCATAAATTTATCCGTTCGGAGAAGTTTTGAGCGCCATTGTAACTCCGCTTTTAGAGAAAAACAGCGTGATGTCACGGCTGGTTGATTTGGTTCAGTCTGTGTATGATAGTTGTCCAGATTTGGCATCTACCCGAAGGTATAAATATGAAAAACGCAGTGATCCCCGTAGCAGGATTAGGAACACGTTTACTGCCTGCGACTAAGTCTCAACCGAAGGAAATGCTTCCTGTTGGACGTAAGCCAGTTGTCCAATACATTGTCGAAGAACTCATTCGGGTAGGGGTTAAAGATATCCTTTTCATTACAGGTTCTGGCAAAACATCGATTGAAAATCACTTCGATGTTAACCATGAACTTGTCGAAATACTGCGTGAAAAGGGTAAGGAAGAACAGCTTGCGGAACTCGAATTTGAGCGGCTGCGTGTGCGTTACTATTACACCCGGCAAAGACAGTTGCTCGGTTTGGGCCATGCAGTGCTGTGTTCGCGATCTTTTGTTGGAAGCGAACCTTTTATCGTGGCCCTGGGCGACTCCATTATTGGGCTGAATGCACAGAGCAATGTTGTCCAACGGATGGAAGACTGCTTTGAGCAGTACGACTGTGAAGCCGTGATCGCCTTTGAGGAAGTGCCAGCCCATGAAGTGGATCAATATGGCATCGCCGTTCCCAAGACGAATGAGGATGCTTTTGAAGTCCTGGACATCATCGAAAAACCGTCTGTGGACGAGGCCCCAAGCAACCTGGCTGTCGCGGCTCGTTATATTCTCACGCCCAAGATTTATGATGCACTCGATCATATTGAACCGGGCAAAGGTGGCGAAATTCAACTCACTGATGCGATCAAACGCTTGATCGTGGAGGGCAAAAAAGTCTATGGTGTCCGTTTGGGGCACAACGAACGCCGGTATGATATTGGTAACTTTGAATCGTACTTTCGGGCATTTGTGGAATTTGCTTTAGCTGACGAGAAGTGTGGTGCATCGTTGCGCGAGTATATCGCCACCTTGAATCGAGGTTAGCTGTGGAGATCATTCGCAAGCGTATTTATGCTCGTGCCGGACTGCTGGGCAATCCCTCCGACGGATATCACGGTAAGACCATTGCGCTTAGCGTGCGAAATTTCTGGTCGGAAGTTGTGTTGTATGAATGGGATGAAATGGAAATCGTGCTGGCGCAGCATGACCGCGCGCGATTCCGCTCCATTCATGATCTGGCAAACGACGTGGAACTGCACGGCTATTATGGCGGCATTCGGCTTGTCAAAGCCACGATCAAACGCTTCGTGGACTATTGTAAAGCGCAGGGATTGACGCTGCATAAGCAGAACTTTTCCATCCGCTACGAAACTAATATTCCCCGTCAGGTTGGATTGGCGGGGTCCAGTTCGATCATTATTGCCACGCTGCGCTGCCTGCTGGAATATTATCAAATCGACATGCCGCTGGAAATCCAACCGAGTTTTGCGCTGGCTGTTGAAACGGAAGAACTGAATATTGCGGGCGGCCTTCAGGATCGTGTCATTCAGTGTTATGAAAACATCGTCTATATGGATTTTGATCTCAGTCAGGAGCGCCAACTCAACGGATTGATGACCTATGCCTACGAGCCGCTGCATTTGACATACCAACCACCGTTGTATCTGGCGATTCATGAGGCGCTGAGCGAACCCACCGAGAATTTTCATAACGACTTACGGGGTCGATTTATGCGCGGAGAGCAATGTGTGGTAGATGCTATGAAACACTTTGCGGCGCTGGCGGCTGAAGGCCGGGAAGCACTCTGCAAGCAGGATACTGCTCGGCTGAGCAAACTCATGGATGAGAATTTTGATACTCGCCGCAGCATTTGTCGCCTGCCCGGATGGCAAATTCAGATGGTGGAAACGGCGCATAGATGTGGCGCGAGTGGCAAATTCGCAGGATCAGGTGGTGCGACAATTGGAATATATGAAGACGAAACGATGTTTGAGTGCTTACGTGTAGAACTCGCTCGCATCGGTTCCAGGGTCATTAAGCCACAAATCTATTCCTGACCTGAATGGGGGGCACGAAATCGTGTGAACGCCTTTTAAAAATACGAGATAAAGTGAGGCAAGCCCTACCCCTACGAGGTGTCGTGCTGAACTATAGCCGTTCAGAAAAAAGACTGAAAAAATGAGCAATCGCGGGCATACTGGCATCGTGCTCAAACGAAAACCGGAGGCCAGCGATGCTCAATGCGAGAATACTCATCAGTAAAAAAACCGTCAATGAATTGGTCCAGGCATTGCAACGCGCATATAAAGCGGGGGATGCAAAAGTAGATTCTCTTGATTGAAAATCTGTTCCCATAACCCTTCGTGTTGAGTGCGTTCGTCTTCCATTTGACCTGTTAACGGCCCCTCGCCCCACGCCCTTCTTTCCGGCCTTCAGCCTTGCTTCTGGGCCTGGTCTGGTCTTGCCAGTGTCGGCTGTCCGCGCCGTTAGCCTTCTCCTTTCTCCTCAACTCCTTGTCCGTTCAGCCCTTTGCCCTGCCCGTGATTTTCATCGCGCATCCTGGGTGGTCGTTACTCCATCGGCTACTACGGCCTCGGCTGACGTCTGCAAAAAAACGCAGACATCCCCGGATAAGGTGCGATAGCTTTCCCCTAAGCCCTGCCGCGTTTACATCGAGCCGTTTTGGTCCTCTTCGGGCGTCACTGCCTTTTGCCAGCTTGCCCCGCGCTCGCTGCCTCGCTACCCGGTTCTTGTTCATCAGGTCCAGGGTTTGCACTCCGGCTTCCTCTCCACGCTCGCTCGTGCTCACGCAGTTGCCTTTGCCTCGTGGTTCGTCGGACCAACGTCCACAGCGGTCTTACACCGCCTAGCTATCGCCCATGCCGGGCGTACGAAAAAAAGGCCAGGGCATACACCCTGGCCTCGGTAACGTGTGTGCAATTACTCTGCCGGAGGCAGGATGACCGCGTCGATGACGTGGATCACGCCATTGCTGGCCAGGATGTCGGTCATGATGATCTTGGCACCGTCCACGTAGATGCCATCTTCGTCAGCGGTCACGGTGAAGGACGCGCCGTTCATCGTCTCGACCATGAGGCCCTCTTCACCAGCTTCGGCCAGAGCCGCTGTGACATCGTTCGAGTACAGCGCTTCTTCGCCACCCACCACATGGTAGAGCAGGATACCGTTCAGGTCTTCACTGGCCAGCAGGTCTTCAGCGGTGATATTCAAGGCTTCCAACGCGGCGGCAAAGGCGGCATCCGTCGGGGCGAACACGGTGAAGGGGCCTTCACCTGCCAGTGTCTCAGCTAACTCAGCCTGCGAAACCGCGGCCAGCAGCACGGTGAACTCCGCGCCCTCTTCCATCCCCGCCGATTCCACCACGACGTCGGTGATGGTCTTGCTGGGCGGCATGATCACGCTGTCCACCACATGGATCACGCCGTTCGAGGCTTCCACGTCAGGCAGAACAACCATCGCATCATTGATGTACACGTTGCCCATATCGACACTGACTTTCACCGGGATACCGGCCAGCGTGTCAACCAGCACATAGTCGGCATCACCCACCAGCTCGATCACGGCCTCGGCGTTGAACTCACCTTCGACCACGTGGTAGAGCAGGATGTCAGCCAGATTCTCGGCACCCAGCAGGTCCTCGGCGCTCATCTCGGTTTCTTCAAGCAGGGCGGCGAAGGCATCATCGGTGGGGGCGAACACGGTGTAGGGGCCTTCGGCTTTCAGGGCGTCAACGAGTTCAGCCTGCTGCACAGCAGCCACAAGGGTGGTGAAACTGCCATTCTCGACAGCCACATCCACGATGTCCTGACTATCCTGCGCCATCACAGGGGCCGCCAGGGCCAGAAGCAATACGATTGAGACAAATAGGGCGATAGACTTACGCATGTTTGTTTTTCCTTTTGAAGGCACAATGTTCATTATATGTACATATATTGTATAGTTTAATTATACAATTGACAATATTATTTTGATGAGTATCTGATTAAAGAAAGGGCGCAGAGCACAGGGTATGGAAATACGCGTGTCAAGGACAAACTTTAGATCGAACAAATGATACTGGGTGAGTGTGGAGCCGCGGATTCACGCCCATACCATTTAACCAGGAAGGGAGTGCAATCGGCGGAGCAGGTCATTCGCCGTATTCAGCCCATCCAACAATGTGTTGCCAAGATACACGCCTGGTACACGCTCGATCCAGACCGGATCGTGCGCAAAAATGTAGCCCGCATAAGCTACAATCGGGGCCTGTTTGTGTGAAAGCCATTGTGGCCATTGACTGAGAGCCTGAGCAGAGGCTTCGGTCATGGCAACAAAAATGATCATCGAGGGTGTGATCTTCTCAACAAAGGAGATGAGATCGGGCAGATCAACAGACTGTCCCAGGTAGACAACCGGCCAGCGCAGTCGTTGCAGCAATAATCCCAGCATGAGCAAACCACCTTCATGCAATTCGCCCGGCGCGCACGCCAGCACCACGGGCCGAACTGGATATTCAGGTGGTGCCATTTGCATCCACGTTTGCAGTTTTTGGCGGAGATAGTTGGTCGCAAAATGTTCGGTGGCGATACTGATGCGTTGCTCTTCCCAGGCCTGCCCAATCGCCGCGTAGATCGGCGCGATGATGGCCAGCACGAGCTGTTCCAACGAGTGGATGGCCAGCGCGTCGCCAATGATCATATCCGCCTGGTGTTTGTCCAGGGCGATCAAAGCTTCCAGCAGCTGCTCGCGCGTTGTAGCGCTGGAAACAGGCATATGGGAAGAGGGTAGCGATTCGTGGGCGGAATCGACCGCTTGACCGGTTTCCTCATGCTGCTGCAAGGCATGTATGGCATTCCGGGTCTGCATACCCTCATCGATACGCTGTTTCACCCATTGGATGCGGGCTACTTCGTATGCAGAAAAAAGACGGTGCCCGCCTCCGGTGCGGTCTGACGCGGGAAAATCATAACGCCGTTGCCAGATCCGCAGCGTGTTTTCTGGAATACCCGTCATACGTGCTACGACGCCAATGTTATAAACGGCTTCATTGTTCACGGGTTGCTCCTTAACTCTGTAGATAAATATCCGATGATATGCTTTTGATGGCGTCTCAAAACCTTTAACCGCGACCAGCATCTGTTCATGCGTCGCGGCAGGATCAACAGGCCGGGGAGAATGCCCGGCCTGTATCAAATGAGTAAGGTTGTAAACGGTATTTACATCGACGGTGGCAGCAGGACCGCATCAATCACATGGATCACGCCGTTGGAGGCTTCGATGTCAGTGATGATGATCTGCACACTGTCATTCAGGTACACGTTGCCATCGCGCACGCTGATACTGATATTTGCGCCTTCCAGGGTCGTGGCGAAGGTCAGATTCACCACATCAGAAGCCATAACCTTGCCCTGGACAACGTGATACAGCAGGATGTCGGTCAGGG
>CAYYNB010000039.1:0-40871 GCA_964472565.1 uncultured Anaerolineaceae bacterium | reverse complement strand
TACAAGGATGTTTCCCGAGCGGCGCTTTTGTCAAAATCAAACCCATAGATAGGGTCATACGTATTATTACGCGCTCATCCGCAAGAAAATTGCGATAGATACGACCTATAAGTAGCTCAGAGTTCTCTATAATCTTTTTGGCACTTGTCCACATACATAGATCGATATTTGACCATACAACTAAAGTACCCGTTGCTTCAAAACATGTTCCAACGTTAAGCCAAAGCTGGGGTATCGGCCTGAAGTTGGGTTCAGGAACATGTGTAAGTGTGCCTTCGATAATCTCATCAATATCAATGTAGGTATGGAGAGCATTTTCCACTCCGTCTTGCCAGGACCATACATCGACACGTCGAGCTTGAGATATTGACGAATTAGGTAACCCCATCCCAAAGCGTCCAATTCCAGAACGGTCCTCTAATCGTGTCCCATTGCCAAACTGAAGCGCCATTCTGAGAATTATAGGATCCATTCCAGAGCCATTATCCAGGACTCCGATCTCACAGATCTGTATTCGCTCACGCTGCCTAACAAGTTGGCGACGTTCCGCACAGAGCAACTCAACTCTCGTTGCACCTGCTTGAATGGAGTTATCAATGAGTTCAGCGATGGCATATGCAGCGTTGCGATAGCCACTATCTCGCATAGCTTTCACAACAAGATGAGGAGGAACGATTTCGTGATTTGTCATGAGATTATTCCCAAACGTCTTCCCAATTCTGAAAAGCATCAGCTATACTGTTAAATCCAGGTAATCCCGGATCTACAACGGTGACAATTTCAGCCGCATCATTTCCGCCGGCTCTACTTCCTCGAATAGCCCGACCTACCATTTGGCTATAAAGTACCAGCGATTTCGTCGGTCTAGCAATAATGGCGGCGCTAGTCTTAGGTGCATCAAATCCGGTGGTTAAGACACCATAGTTACACATTATTTGTGGGTCAGGAGAGTCATTTTTAAATTCGTAAATGAGGCGAGAGCGTTCGCTCCGATTAGTGATTCCCGTAACTGAGGCTGCGTGAAGTCCTCGCGCTCGCAGAACTGTTGCCAACAGATCTGCATGTGCGACTGTCGCTGCAAATACTATGATTCGTTGGTGTCGTGTTATGAGTTCTTCAAGCTCTCGTATAATTACAAGATTTCTTTGTTCATCTTCAGCTAGTTTTTTCAAAACATATTCAGGAATTTCCAGTTCAATTTCTATGCGTCGTAGATCATCATCGGAAAGACTGAATCCCCCATGATGGAGCAATGGCCTGAAAGTAGTTCGTGCTAGATAACCTTGATCGACAAGGTAATCTACAGGATTACTATAGCCAGATACACGTAACTCAACTTTTTGGCGACTAAAAAAAACAGAAAGTTTACGATCTGCTTCAATATCTGCCCAAGTTCGGCCAGGCGTAGCGGTTAAGCCTAATAGAGCAGTTGTTGGTCTATAGACAACTAGCGCATCGAGTATTAGTTTATAGGTCTCTGCAATCGCAATATGAGCCTCATCAATTACTACGAGTGAACAACGACTACCAAGAACACTGACAAACTGAATGCTTCGTTTTGCAGCATTATATATTTTTGACAGGCCAGCAACGATAAACCCGTCATGAATCGACATTGGATCGATCTCGTGATTACCCCAAAAACGATGCAGCGCTAACTCTCGGTCGCCTAAATAGCTCCATATACTTTGAAATTCGAGAGCAGCCTGATCACATAGTTCCTCACTATACGCCAACCAAATCACCACTGTAGGTTCATGATTTCGAAAATGATCCGCTATAACATTCATAGCGGTTCTTGTTTTGCCTGCGCCTGTTGGCATGTGCAGAATGACTCGTCGCGAATCCCCCTCTAACTTTTGACGAACCTCACGTGCAGCTCGACGTTGATGTTCGAAAAGACTGTAACTCGCCTGGATAATTTCAGAGGAAGTGTTTTCGACGATTTCTTCAATTAGGGGCAAATCTAGCTCAAAGAATTCAAACAGTAATTGTTCTCGCAGTGATCCTTTTGTTAGCCGAAAGTTTTTTAAAGCAAGATATGGATCGATGTTGTCCAGTTTGAGTATATCTACTAGATGTTGTGCTTCTGAGGGACGCAAAAGATCGAACAAAAGGGGGCGAGTATCACGCGAGAGCAGCAATCCTTCTTTTGTATGTAAGCCGATTATAACTTCTTTTAACTTCGTTGGTGTTGACAACTTGGGATCTAGAAGTGTAATAAGACGCATTCCAGCCCCACCAAGAAGTATTTGTAAAGTTTGGTCATCAGCTCGCGATAAAAGCGCGTCAAGTTTCACGATGAATAAACACTTTCGGGCGGGTTATGTCAATAGCAAAGCCAAGTATATATAGGGATCATAGCTAGAGCAAACAACAAAAAAACGGGATTACAATTTGATGCACTAATACTTGTGAACGTTCTTTCTTTACGTAAAAGAATTTTGAACTTATCATGTTTCAACAGTTAGTTAAAATATTCCTTTATATAAGTTTGCAAGACTTTTGGTTAACTTTTCCAAAACAAGAAGTGCCCGTAAGATCGGACGGTCTACTTTTTTTCCTAAATGTTCATTCTAACTGAGCGTCACAGGAGTATTTATCATGGCTGACTCTAACGCTTCCATTGAGCAACGACGAGTAGCATGGCTGCATATGCAGCGCGCACTACGGCTCCCTGCCCAGCTGACCTTCTACGCTGCCAGCATGGGGGCACTTCTGATTATGTTGCCCAACGATGCAATTGGATTGATCTCAGGCCTCGGTGTCAACCTGTTAAGTGGTTTGCTCGATCGCATCGCGCGAGGTGAACATATACCAGATGACGAAATCAACACTCAAGTGAAGCAGGCTCTTGAGCAAACTAATATTGCTGCTGCTTTACAGGTGGCAGATACTCAATCACTTATTGCTCGCCAGTTCCGGCGCTTTGACTTGCTAGAGTATGCGATCCAGCAAGGAGAATACACTCTTGTGGGACTGCTGACCGCACAAGCCGAACAGTACACGGCATTTATGGATGAAGTGCGTAGCGAACTCGCCCAAGTAGACGAAAAACTTGATCTATTGGTGTCGGGGCAGGACGCCTTAATGAGTCTTATCCGTCGGGCGTTAAGCGTAGATGCAGTGCCCGTAATTCAGCCGAAAGCGCGTTTGTTCCTGTCTTACGCGAGAGCGGATGATGAAGCATTTGTTAAGCGGTTGTACGATAACCTATCCGAAAGAGAATTCGAGGTGTGGTGGGATCGAGTATCAATGCCCAGCCGTGGATTGACATTTTCACAGGAAATTCGCGGTGCGATTGATACAGTGGATCGCCTAGTTCTTGTTGTTGGACCTGGAGCACTGAAATCGAATTATGTGCGTGAGGAGTGGAAGTACGCTTTAGGTATCTGCAAGCCCGTGAATGTTATCCTACGGTTAGAAGATGGCAGCTGCTTGCCCGATGTGTTGCGTGGACCAGATTACCGTGATTTCCGGCAAGATGCACACTTTGAAGTGGAGCTTAAGCGATTAATTGAGCAATTACAGGAAACTCCTGCTCCAGTTGGTTCTTGTCCTAATGTGCCCATTTTACCTTCCCCCTATTTGCTTAGAACTGAGGAACTGACTGTACTGAAACAACAACTTCTAGGCAAAAGAAAAGAGCATATTCTTATCACCGATGTAGGCCGGAAAATTGGCGTATGGGGCATGGGAGGGACTGGTAAGTCTGTTTTAGTCGCCGCTGCTGCACGAGATTGTGAGGTTCGCCGTGCTTTTCCAGATGGAGTCATCTGGATCACATTGGGTAAAGACGATATCAATCTCATTGCACGTCAGATGCAATTGGCGGATGCACTCAATGACCATCCCCAACTATTTAGCGATGTTCAGGCCGGACGCACTCATCTATGCAAATTGCTCGAAAACAAGTCATGTCTAATTATTCTAGATGATGTCTGGCAAGCAGTTCATGCAGAGGCATTTGATGTATTAGGACCAGGTTGTTGTCTACTCATCACCACACGCGACGAAGGAATAGTAACTGCTCTGGGAGCAAAGGGAGTTCCGCTAGATGTGTTGAGTCCCAATGCCGCCCTAAGTTTGCTTGCAGATTGGACGGGGCAACCTGTCGCTGAGTTGCCCAAACAGGCACGCGAAATTGTTGAGGAATGCGGGTGTCTACCATTGGCTCTAGCGATGGTTGGTGCAATGTTAAAAGGTAAGCCTAGCCGATGGGACAACGTGCTTCACAAGTTACAAAGTGCAGATTTGGATCGTATCGGGCATGAATTCCTTCATTATCGCTACCGAAACTTAATGAGTGCGATTCAAGTGAGCGTAGATGCTCTGGACGATATTGAAGACCTAACAGCCCTGATGCCGAAAACTCGTTACCTAGAAATGTCTGTTTTTCCCGCTGATACACCCATACCTGAGGCCGCTTTAATAACATATTGGGAATTATTGGGTTTGAGTCGGTTTAACATCGAGGATCTGCTTGATACATTTGTACAGCGTTCTTTGGCACGTCGCGATGCCAACAACAATCTAACCTTACACGATCTTCAATTCGATTATATAGGCACATATGTAGAAAACCTATCAGCACTACATGAACGATTGCTTATGGCATACAAGCAGAAATGTTCAAATGGATGGCATAGTGGTCCCAACGATGGGTATTTTTTTGAGAGGCTAGCCTATCATCTACGAGCAGCAGGGCGGTATACGGAGCTTTATAATTTGCTCATTGGAGATCCTGATTGGATGGAAGCTAAATTCATTGCCTGTGTAGGGGATAATTCTTATATGGCAGATCTAGGTATGGTCATTCGAGACTTTGCCGATCCGTTAAGCTCAAATCACTTGTTATTACTTAGTCAGTTACATGCCGCACAACAGGTGGTACATAGTCGGGTGAATATCTACAATGACATGAGTTTAAAGACCTTAGTTTGGTTGGGACGCGAGCAAGAAGCCCTTAACCATGCTCGATTGCGAGGTGCATCGTGGGCAATTTTCGATGGTTTGATGGCAATTCACGAAGCCCAACAGGAGCAACGGCGCGCTAATCTCACACTGTTGAATGAAGCTCTGCGTGTTGCGCGAAACATTGATAACGAATGGACTCGGGCAGAGGCCTTAGGCAAATTGGCGGCAGCACTAGTACGTATAGGGGATTCCCGAGCGCTCTCGATATTTGAGGAGGCAAAGGCTGCGGCGCACTGTGAGCAGAATGAGGGTGGCAAATCAGGGGCATTACAAAAGTTAGCAGCAGTTCTAGCCCAACTCGAACTCTATGAGGAAGCAAGAGCAGTAGCGGACAGCATCCAGATCAAAAGTTCTCGAGTAGAAGCATTGCTCGACCTAGCCGTAGTTCTTACTCAAGTGGGTGACGCTCGATCCCACTCAATATTTGACGAAGCAGAAACTGTTGCATATAGCATCCAAGACGATTGGTATCGAGAATGGTCTCTAAGTGACCTAGCAAAATCACTGGCAAATGCTGGTCATATCGATAGAGTTGAAAACGTGATTCGCAATGTACAGGCTGAGTATTGGCAAGCACAGACTCTGTTGGTTTTAGCAAGAGTGCTAGTTCAGACAGACACTGATCGCTCTCTCGCCGTATTCGCGAAAACGGAGACAGTAGCACGAGGCATTCAAGATGAGTATAGACGGGAAACAACCCTCGGTGACTTAGCAGAAGCACTGGCGAAAGCAAGACAGTTTGAGAGAGCAAAAACGGTAGCCAATGCTATTCAGAGCACTTATGAGCGTGGAAATGCTATGGAAGCTCTAGGGATCTCACTAGCTTTGGTTGGGAAAGATGAGGAAGCCAAAGTGTTATTTAGCATGCAAGAAGAATGGAAGCAAAGTTGGATTTTGTATTCCTTAACGAAAGAGCTGGCAAAAGAAGGGCTATTTGAGAAAGCAGAGGAAGTAGCACACAGTATCCAGAATTGGGAGAGGCAATCGGACGCATTTCAGATCCTAGTAACAGCTTATATTGGGGCTGGACAATATGAAAAAGCGCAGGCAATCGCACGTAATATCCAGGGACTATACCAGCGAGCAGAAGCACTTCAAAGCGTGGCAGCATATATGGCTCGTGCAGGTAACATACGGGCTTATGAGTCATACAAGGAGGCAGAGGTAGCAATACGCAATACCCAAAATGAGTCGCATTATGCAGAAGCACTCCATGCCTTGACCGCAACCTTGGCACAGTCAAATGATAATCGATGCCATACAATGTTCCCGGAGGTGGAGGTAGCTGCGCAAAGTATCCAAGATGAGGCGCAACGAGCGAGAGCCTTGCGTAATCTGGCAGTAGTCCTGAACCAAGCGGAGAGTGAACGATGCCATATAGTGTTCGAGGATGCGGAAGTAGCTGCGCATAGTATCCAAGATGAGGCGCAACGAGCGAGAGCCTTGTGTGATCTGGCAGTATCCCTGGCACAGACAGGGAATGATCGATGCCGTACCGTACTCAAAGAAACAGAAACAGTAGTGCGTAGCATCCAAGGTGAGTCGCGGCGGGCAGGTGTTTTGTGTGATTTAGCAACGGCCTTAGCACAGACAGATTATGATTGGGCAAGTGCGGTATTTGAGGAAGCAGAGATAACAGCACGCAACATTCAAGACGAGAGAAGTCAGGCGGAGGCTCTACAAGCCTTGGTGATTGCACTGACACAAGCAAGACAGTTCGATAAGGCCTATAAAATTGCACATGACATTCAGGTGGAGATGTTTAGTGCAGAATCTCTACGGAATTTAGTGGTAGAGTTGTGTCAAAATGAGCGGTATGATCAAGCATGTGAAGTAGCATACAGTATTTCAGAAAAATGGTATCGTGCTTTTGCGCTACGTGAATTAGCTATCGCCTTGCTCAAAACAGAGAAATTTCGAGCACTCTCATTGTTATCTGAAGTTGAGCATCTAGCTCATGAGATTCAGGACGAGACTTGCAAATCGTCTGCATTGAGTCTCTTGGCAGCAGCGCTAACACCGATAGACAAAGATCGAGCCATCAGTTTACTTACAGAAGCCAAGGAGTTTAGGGGCAGAATTGATGGCAGCGGTGAAGGTATCTTCGCTAATGGCATGCTTGCGTTGAGTCTAGTTAAGCTAGGCAGGGTCAAGGAAGCTCAAGAAATATTATACGAAATTCCTTCAAATGTAGGGCAAGGAATTGGAAATGATCAGATGAACGCGAATAGAATTTTTCAGGCTATCTTGGACTACTTTGTTGACACAAAAACATGGACTGAGGCCCTATCAGCTTTAAATGGATGTCATTTAAATCGATTGTTGATGTATTGGATCGAATGGAGAAATAGTGTTGAATCAGTTGAATCAGGGTTGTCATTAGAAATTCTTGTTGAGGTTTTACGAATTATTAACTGGATACATCCAGCTTGGAAAAAGGTATATGAGATTCTGTCAGTCGGAGCAACACAGGCATAAAAAGGGAAAAACTGGCAAAACCAACATCACTGCCCATACTAACCATCGATCCTTGCATGGGTATGGTCAGTATGACCGGTTTTGCCAGTCTGACCAGTTTTTCAGTTCAGTGATGACGAAACACTCTCCACATCGTAACGCCGCATCATGTCGATAACCTCGTTACGATGGATTAGATACATCTGCCCGCCAGTATAAGCTTTGCGCCGATTGCGATCCGTGAGTTGCAGCCGGTTGAGGATGTGGCCTACCCACTGTGCGTGGCCCATCTGCTCGGCGCTGTAGCCGAGGAGATCGCGCACTCTGTCGCGCAGATCACAGGCCTTGATCCAAACTTCCGCTTGGCTGTTCCGAGTCATTATCTCTAATGCCTGGAGAACTGCCTCTTCACGATCACTGAGGGCCTTGCCTTCACTGGCCTGTTCATCCCATTCCGCTGCTTCCGAGATGGAGGCTAAGAGATCCGAAATGCCGCCCTGTTCTTCAAAAAGAGCTGCCAGTGCTACCAACGGCGACCAGAGTTCGCCGGAACGGTTATGCAGCTTATGCAGATCAGGTCGCGCTGCATAATTGTGGAGGACTTGTTGGAAATGGGTGAGTGCCAGCGAATACAATTGATGTCGGATATTCGCTCCATCGAAATTCGGCGGGACGAAGGGCATCTGACGATCAGTACGGCGCATGGGAATGAGAATGCACCGGCTGGCAAGAATATCTTCCAATCCAGCAATCGCAGCCAGGATTTTGGGGGAATACACGTCAAAGGCCTGCGGTTTCATATCTTCGCCTATCAACCGAATGGCAGGCATTCCCGCTTTGTACCCACTGTTGAGCAGCTGTCGAATCTGCTGCATCCCTGGATCACGCGGATTGTGATAACGCTCGGCCTCATCAATGCCTACCGTGCAGCTGGTATGATGGATCAAACGGAACATCGCAGGTCCGGTCGGATCGGAGGTGGAGATCATATTGAAGGCCAGTGGTTGCAGCAGACGCAGGACGGTACTCTTGCCGCTGTTTTTCGGGCCGTTTAATGCCAGATAGGGAAACGCAGGGAATAAGGTATAAAAGTACGTGCCAATCGTCCAGAGTGTGAGAATTCGGCTTTCTACCGGGGATCGAAAATCGACATATGTGGTAAACAGGTTGTGGATCTTATTGAAGACTTCACTGGGATCAACTTCCTCGCCTTTGAGAAAGCGCTGGATATCGCTGTGACGCCAGCGCATCAGAAACTCGGACCCTTCGGGCACCACTCGCAATGCAATTTCCTGCCCATGAATCGTCAGGATCTGCTGGTCTTTCAGGCGAACAAGTTCGCGAGTACTCGTCACCACATACGGCTGCACATTCAGGCGATTATTTGAGGTTCGTTCGCGCAGGGAGATGGTCACCAGAGCCAAATCGCGGCTGAATCCGAGGGCGGGAGAAAGAACAGGAATATTGTCATCAAACACGTCAGAGCTATCCTCTTCTGTAGCATTTTTGTGGTGTTGGGCTTGTCCTGCTTTTAGCAGCCTATCAAACGCTCGCCCCTGAATTCCCAACGATGCCATCGTAGCCTTGAAGCGAGCCAGAGAGAACACATCTAAATCGTGGCCATGTTGGAACAGATCCCGAATGGCATCCTCCTGGACTAAGCCTTCCAACTGCCTCACTCGTTCTATTTCGCTTGTCAACCAGCTTGGCGCTTGGTTCAGCATCCGATGGGCGTCCTCCACCGTGGCCTGATGCCGGACCAGCCATTCGTTGGCATCTTTGACGCCAACGGGGAACTGGGGCAGATAGGCTTTCCCACCGAGTATCTGTGCTATCTGGCGGCTGTGTTCGCGCGCATCATCGGTGTTGTCCAGAGCAATAAAGACGCGACGGTAATCTCGCAAGCGATTGAGCAGCGCCTCAGATAGCTGCATCCCGCCAAGCGCAATTGCCGGAATATCCCATTCTGCGAATGAGATCGCATCGGCTTGTCCCTCGACAATCACAACCTGATCCGTATTTTCATCCACGACATGATTCGAGTACGGCTGCCGATCTCCAATTAGATCGCGCGGCGGATTGTAATGTTTTTTGCCTTCTATGGAGCGCCCACTGAGATACGCGATACGACCTTTAACAAGATGGATATAAACAATCATCTCCGGTGGGAATCGTTGAATCACCGTCGCCCACTTTTCAGACAAGGACAAACCGGTGAGCAGTTTTCGTTTATCGCGAGGCATATACCCAAGCCGAGCCGCTTGGATTGTAGAGATCTGCCAACCGCGCTGTTCTGTGACATAACATAGAGCAGCCGAGGTATTGAGCAAAGCCTCGTGTAACCGCTGAATCAGCTGGCGTTCGGCATAAACAGGGGATTGGCGGAAGTCAGTAGAATCCTCACAGGGGAGGTTGGCCCGCTGCGCCAGCCACCGAACGGATTCCATAAAATGATCCGAATCCTGGGTTCTCAAGACATGCCGGGCTACAAAATCAAAGACATCACCCTTCTCACCTTGAGAATTCCAAAAGTAAAACCCTGTTTGGGGAATGACCACAAGGCTATCATGTTCCAGGCCGATAAAGCGTTTCCCCATTTTCTTCAGAGGAAAGATCTCGCCTACTATGTCTTCAATCGGATTGCGTGATCGTATCAGCTCTAAGTCGATGGTCATGTCAAACTCTCCTTCAACAAGCAGTGCGAAACTACAGGCCGTGACAAAAACACGCCGAAAAAAGTCCAAACAAGTTGCAGGAGAGTCAGGGATGTGGTACAGTTTGAGTGTCGATGTCAAACTGATACTATCTCGCCAACCCACCCGCGATTATGTCGGTGGGATTTTTTTGCAGGTGGACTTCTGGAAATTTTCATATCTGCCTCCGAAATGTTTACGCGCGTAAACATTTATTCGTCTGATAACCGATTCTTGGCCCGACTTAAGAACTCGATAGTGGCGTCAATGCGAGCACGAGCCATTGAGATTGTTCTTTCCTCGCTCAGCAGCCCGCGAATAAACTCACCTTCATCGCTCTCATCGATCTTTTTCATCGACCTAACCAGACGTTTGATTTGAGGTGCTAGATGCATATCCGTATCAGGTGCAGCTTCATCCAGACCTTTTTCACATATCTCGGCAGACTGCCTGCCGGTGAGGTTAAATTTGATGATGTGCTGCACCATTTCAGCTTGCACTTCGGGAGCCAATCGAAGGACAGGGCGGAGACGATATTCATCAATACCGTAACGATCCGCCAGTTCAAGAGCCTCATCCGACAAGGCAAGCAATGCTTTAATCTGACTGAAACGCGCCCTATCAACCCCACCCATTGAAGCAAGAATAGCTTCGGTATATTCTCGTTTGCTACGCAAATTGATTTCCAGCGCTTGGCGGTAGAAATCATGGTGAACAGGATAGTCAGGGATTTCGTATCCATGAACGCTCAAAAGTAGCAGTGCAGCCTGTCGGGCCATCGCGATAGCAGTGAGTCCTGTTCTCGATGTGTTTTCTTTGGCTTGCCGAAATACTGATGTGCGTTCCGATGGAACGACAATACAGGGGATCATCCCATCCCCTGTATAACCGGGGATGAAATCGCGCAGGAGCCAGGTAGCCCAGTAGCGTCGCTCGCCAGTTTCAATTCGATAGAGACGGGTGACTCCTTGTGACACATCCACCACCGTCAAAGGATTAACCTGTCCATCATCTCGAATGGTGACCGCCAGATTGACTAGATCACGTAGCAACTGTTCTTCAGGTGATAGCTTAACTTCAAGAAGATCGCTTTCATCCTCTGTTTCTGCATTCGGCAGTAATTCCAACACATTGCTAAATGGTCGTCCCTGCTGGCGCGCAGCGACCTGAACAATCTGAACCAACTCGCGGAGGGCTTGGGTTGGGGTGAGCCGATTTTCATGGAACGCAAAGTGAATGCGCTCTGGCAGCACGCGGCGTGGCTGGACGGGATCAGGGCGCACCAATTCGAGCAGAATACGCTCAACACGGATGCTGTTATCCTGAAACTGTTGTGGATCGCCGTCCAATAAATCGGCTGTCACCGAGGCGAGGAGGTTATCAATGCGATTGCTTTGTTTCGGCATTAGACGCCGCCTTTCGCCATCTGACGAACAAGCTGTCCGACTAACTGTGCATACGCTTTGCTGGCAGGAGCTTGAGGATCATAAGCGAAGATACTCTGATGGTTATGGTGCGCATACGAAATTGCTTCATTGGCAGGGATGACACCACAGACCAGTTTGCCGAGGATGCTATGCGCCTTCAGTTCTTCCAGCAGATGTTTGTGACCACGAACGCGCATATCGAGCTTGGTGACTAGGATGCCGCTCACACGCAGATTCGGATGCCGCCAACCTTCGCGCACCTCATTGATCTTATTGATCACACTCATGAGACCAACGGTTTCGAGGTAACGAGGTTCTACAGGAACAATAGCATCTGAGGCAGCCAGCAATCCCATTTCTGTCATCAACGAGAACGAGGGACGGGTGTCGATAACAACAGCCGCATACTGATTCGCGATCCGACTGAGTGGATCTGCGAGGCGGTAGGGCGCTCCCGCTACTCCGATCAGTTCCCGTTCGGCACCTTCTAACAGGGGAGAAGCGGGAAGCATGTGCAAATCCTCATCCCACGTGCTGGATACAATGCAGTTGGCGAGAACTTGCGGAGCCGAAGCGCGATCTGCCATCAATACGGAGTACAGGCTGTTGTCTGCACCATAGTCATTTCGCCCCGTGGTCACAAGCGTAGCGTGTCCTTGACTGTCGGTATCAATCAGCAATACACGTGAATTCGATGCACCTGCCTGCCGCAAAACCCCAGCCAGACCGAGTGCAATCGTGGTGGCGGATGTCGATTTCCCGACACCCCCTTTGTGGTTCGTCAGTACATAAACCCGAGTCATTGCCATCCTCTTTTCAATTCATAAAATCGAACGATTCTCGCTGTGCTGGCAAAGACTTCGCGGGATCGTGGTACACTGTCTTTGGAAGTCTGGCTGGTCAGAGCAGCGAGCCTTCAAGGTGATTGGGGGAGAGAAGTGCTTCCCCAATCACCGAAAAGCCGAATTTCAAGAGATGGTCAGAAGTTGCTCTAAGATCGAGCGTTGGGGATAGGTCGCACTTTCGAGGAATTGAGCGTGTTCTTCGCCTATACTTTGAGGGAAAAGTGGTTCACTTTGGATCACGTTCCGGGTATCATAAACCGGCTTACAATAAAGCCGGTTTTTTGTTGCCTCCGTTCTAATGTTCCTACAGCCAACGATCATTTGCTTGACATATCCAGCGTGTATTAGACATACTTAGCGTAGCGGGAATGACATTTCGATACACCTGTAAATAATACTATTTTGTCGTGTCCGATGAGCCTATTTGGGTCTATGGCATGTCTTCTCTTTCTACCCAGCGTGAATCACCGATCCCCCGCGTTTCGGGTGTGATTCGTCGTCCCCGTCTCCTGGCAAAACTCCAGGATGCCGCGGCCCACAAACTTCTGCTCATCTGCGCACCACCTGGATATGGAAAAACCACGATTGCGGCGCAGTTTGCTGCACAAGCGCCTTATCCCGTTGCCTGGCATACCATCGAAGAACGTGAACGTGATGTCCCTAATCTCTATAACCAATCGGTGGCCGCGCTTGAATATGTCATCCCCAGTATTCAAGACCTGACGCCGGTACCCGGCTATACACCGGGGGAATTAGCCGCGCTGATCGCTGATCATTTACGGGATAACCTCGATAAAGAAATTTTTTATGTGATGGATGATGCCCATCTGATTGCTGGATCACCGGCGGCGGAACTCTGGCTCACCAGTCTGGTGCGGCTTATCCCCGCTAACTGTCATCTCGTTCTCATCAGCCGCATCCTGCCTAACCTGCCTTTAACCGAAATGATCGCGCGCGGAGAGGTGATCGCGCTGGGGCAGGAACAACTCCGGTTCACGCGAGAAGAAGTTCACCATCTAGTTGATGAAGCACTGGTTGCACATGTGCCCCATGCAGATTTGGACAGCCTGACCACTCGCCTGGAAGGATGGCCCGCCGGAATTGCCCTGGCGATCCACCCGCTGCCCAGCGAATTAGAACGGGCGATGTTAAGCGGCGGTGAAGGGCCAGAAGCTTTATTCAGCGCACTTGCGAATTCCACTCTGCGAGCACAACCTTCTGGGCTTGCTAATTTTTTACTTGCATCGTCTACCCTCAACCGCATGACACCCGATTTGTGTTCCACAGTGCTCCAACTACCAGACAGCGGGTATTGGATGAACGAAGCTCAGAATCGAAATCTCTTTTTGTCGCGGGTTGCCGGGGGACTGGTCTACCATCGCTTGTTCCGCGATTTTTTGCAGCGGCAGCTTAAAACCGACAATTTTGCCCAATATGCGGCGCTGCACACCCGATCTGCACAGTGGTTTGAAGAGAATCATCGCCTGGATGACAGCTTTGAACATTATATGGCGGCGGGATTGGTTGAACGGGCGGCAGCAATTGCCGAACGGGTCGCGCATTCTTACTTTGCGCAGGGGAAAGTTGA
The DNA here is from genome assembly GCA_964472565.1 of uncultured Anaerolineaceae bacterium. GTDB lineage: Bacteria > Chloroflexota > Anaerolineae > Aggregatilineales > Aggregatilineaceae > DATAMF01. Next base: position 26,884 of record CAYYNB010000039.1, on the reverse strand, counting down.
AACCCTGCTGAAGTGGCGAGCGCAACTGGGGCAGATCGGAATCTTTGCGCCGAGCCTGTTGTATAACTGCGCCCGAATTTATACAGACCGGTATGATTACAGCGCGGCAGAAATCGCGCTGGATGAGGCCGAGCGCGGGTATGCAGCGGAAAAAAATAAATCAGGCGCAGCCAATGTCCAAGTTCAGCGCGCCATGATAAAACTGCAAACAGGCGATTATCAGGCCGCGGCAGCACAGGCCAAACAACTCGCGGTGCTGCATGCGAAAGCTCCCGGACTGCGAGGGCGAGCACTCAAAGTGCTGGGGGTGGCCTCGCTGCGGATGGGTGAAAGTCGAAATGCTGTTTTGCAGTTGGAAGAAGCTGTCCAACTGCACCGCGAAGACGGCGATGCCTATGCGCTGGCGAATGTGCTGCAAGATTTGGGCGTGGCGTATTCGCGGCAAGGGCGGCTGGACGAAGCCAGCGCCTGTCTCCAAGAGGTGGTCGTGCTCAGACGGCGGTTAGGCAGCGCGGGGGCGTTGGCACTGGCCCTCAATAACCTGGGCTATTACTATCATCGAGGCGGTGACTACAAACAAGCGCAAGCCACGCTCCAGGAAGGGTTGAGCGTTGCCGCGCGAATGCCCAACCGGCGGGCAGAAAGTTATCTGCTGTGGAGTATGGGGGATCTGCAACGTGACCGGGGGGCATTCGATGAAGCGCTGGGATTTTACAACAAAGCGCTGGAACTGCTCGGAACCAGTGAACCCGCGCTGCGCTGTTCGATCCTGATCAGCACTTCGAGTTTGCAGCGCTGGCACGAAACACCGCGCGATGCAGTCGCGCTGGCCGAAGATGCGGTTGAACTGGCGCAAACGCATCATATGGTCGTGGATGGGCTGGCAGCGCAAGCTTCGTTGTGGGTTGCTAAGGCACAACTGGGCGAAACCAGACTGGCATTAGAGAAACTGGAAGTAATTGTCGATGAGCTTCAGCAGCAGGGCGCACGCTTTGAACTGGTATGGGCGTATGCGCTTTGTGCTTATACCGCCTTGCTTGCCTCGAATACGCCCACTGCCGAGACGTATTTATTGGCCGGGTTACGGCTGGCGCAAGAGGTGGGCAGCGCGCAGCCGATGGCGGCTGAAATTCTGCACAGCCGTTCGTTTGAAGCGTATGTCCTCAACAACTTCACCCGGTTTAACCTGTTGGGTAAAGAGTTGAACTATCTGCGGGAAGCACAGGTCAAAACGTCGGCGGCGCGTAAAACGCGGATTCCCGAACCCCATAACACCTACAGTCTGCGCGTCTGGACGCTGGGGCAGGAGCAAATTGAACGCGATGGGGAACTCATTCCGGCCTCTGAATGGCGGGCTGATTCAGCCAGAGAACTATTCTTCTATCTGCTGTTCAACGACGCAACCAGCCGGGAGCAAATGAGCCTGGTTTTTTGGCCTGATAGTTCCCCTAAACGAGTTCGGGCTAATTTTCATACCACGCTCTACCGCGCCCGGCAAGCTGTGGGTGAACACGTGATCACCTTTCAGGATGGACTGTACCAGATCAACCCCGACATCGACTTATGGTGTGATGCGCAGGAGATGGAAACAGCTACCGGCGCAGCCCGGCTTTTATCGTCACGCGATGCCCGCACGGAAGACCTATGGGATCGCGCGGTCAAACTCTACCGGGGGGATTTTCTGCCGTCCTGGGATGCGGAGTGGGTCATCTACCGGCGGGAGAATCTGGCTGAAGCGTACCTGGAAGCCCTGGTCGGCTTAGGAGACTGTGCGCGGGCACGAAAAAACTTAAAAGAAGCAGTGGCCGCATTTAGGCGGGCGCTGGATGTAGACCCCTACCGCGAAGATATTCACCGGGCGATTATGATCTGCTATGCGGAGAACGGCGAAAAGCAGCAGGTGATGGCCCATTGGCAAAAGTTACAGGACTTGCTTCGCCTTGAGTTGGGAATTGCCCCCTCGGCAGAAACCCTCGAACTCGCAGAATCCCTGCTGACATAAAGCTGCGCCACTGTTTTCTTTACCCCATCGCCTCTTACGCCTTTCCTGAGAAGGGGAGGCAAACCGGATGAATGGAATCATTATTTTCTTGGGATGGCCTAAATCCTCCTATTTCATCCCTTCTCAAAAACCACCGCTGTTTCAGGCGGTTTTTTATTTGATTTGGTAAGCATTTCGTTGTGCGGTGCCACTTAAAGTAAAGACATTGAAACATAAACCTTTAAAAAACACGAGGGAGCGTACCAAAATGCTTAACAAATTGAATGCATTCACCGCCTGGCTCATTGTTGATCCGCGCCGCGCAACTGCTGTTCTGTTCATCATCATCGTCGCACTGCTGATTGTTACGGCGTTGGTTCCGGGGGCAGAAGTCCTGGCCGGTGAAGCAACATCCGGTAGTTAACTTACGTTCAACAGTCCAAGTAAGGAGTATGACAATGGCACTCGCGGACCAAGCCCCGTTGGTAATGGATGTCCTGCCCTGGCCGCATGGACATGGCTTTACCGGCGCAGATACATGGTGGGAATATGTTCTTAACCAGGAAGAGAAACTGCGTCTTGATCATCTTATGGGGGTAGCGCTGCTGGACGAAGATGTCTGCGACAGATTGGTAAACAAGCGCGACCATTCGCTGCTGACGGCCTTTGGTCTATCCGAAGAAACTCAGAACTGGTTAGAAACGGTTCAGGCAAATTCTTTGATTGAACTCGCCCAGGCGATTGTGGCGAACACGAGTGTACCGGCGCTCATGGGCGCTTAAAATAAAATTATGAACCCCGTACAAGGTCATCATCGTGGGCCTGCGATACCTGCCCAGGCCCACTAAAGATGACATTCTTCTCTCGGGTGGGAGGGAATACATCATGGTATACAACAAGGTTATCCTGGTCATCGATGATGAAGAAGAGATGCTGTCTCTGCTGGATATTACGCTGAGAAGAGAAGGTTTTGTGGTCATAAAGTCACGAAATGCAGCATCCGCTCTCCATTTGATCCGGTCGCTGACACCAAGCCTTTTTATCGTTGATTTGATGATGCCGGGTATGAACGGATTTCAACTCTGTGAAGAAATTCGATCTTTTACCACGACATCGCGGACGCCGATCATTATTTTGTCCGCACGCGCAGATTACGAGGCGCGCGAACAAGCGCTGAATGCAGGCGCGAACTTATATCTGCACAAATCCGCTTTTCCGACAGGTCTCATTCATGAAGTATGCAACCTGCTTGATAATGGGAAGCCAGCCAGTTACAGCGCCGACTGAATCGGCGGTCCTCGCCCCATTTGGCCTCGCTTTATACCTCATTAAACTATGTCCTTCACTATAATATGTGGTAGGATTCAAGGCGGCATCCACTGAAGCAGATGTTTGCCATTTGGGTGATCGCTTTTTGTTGAACAGCCCCTGTTGGGCAAACTATAAGGAGGATCTATGTTAAAAGGAAGAAACCTAGTACTTCTGTTAGTTGCTGTCCTGATGGTATCTAGTTTCTCCACCGCACCGATCAAAGCACAGGATAACGAACCTGTGATCAAAGCGCTTCCGTGCAAAGAGCCGGGAACTCTGACGATGTGGGTGTGGGATGAGAACTGGGCAAAGGTAATCGGTGATTCGATTGCAGCCTGGGAAGAAACTTACTGTCCGGGTGCCGAAGTTGATTTGCAAGTCCAGCCCTGGGATCAGTATTGGAATCTGCTGAAGACGAACGCCGCTGGTGGCGAACTCCCCGATGTCTTCAATATATCGCAGGACCGTTTCTTCTTCTACGCTGACAACGATGCACTGCTCGATCTCCAGCCCTATTGGGATGAATACGGTGTTGACACCGCACTGTGGGGAGCCGGTACAGTTGATCCTTACCGCTGGGGTGAAAACAACGATCTGTATGCTGGCCCGGTTAACTGGGATACGATTGCCATCTACTACAATAAGGACATGTTCGACGCGGCAGGGTTGGAATATCCGACGGCGGACTGGACATGGGATGATTTCGCCGCCGATGCCGCTGCGCTGACCACCGATGATGTGTACGGCGCGCTGACCTATCTGGAATATCAAGCGGGCTATCCGAACTGGATCGCAGCGACGGGCACGACTCCGGTAGTTGAAGCGGGCCGGGCAAGCTGCACGCTGTCCGACGAAGGCAGCCTGGAAGCGCTCAATTTCCTGTATGGCCTCTTCGAACAAGGCTATATGCCCGATGTAACCACTGTTGGCGGGGCTTCCGCCGATGATGCGTTTGCGTTCTGGGCATCGGAAAAAGTCGCCATGATTACCGGTGGCTCCTGGAAACTGCCCGATGCGATTGCACAAGTTCCCTTTAACTGGGACGTGGTACAACTGCCGAAGCACCCCGAAACAGGCCGCAGCCGCTCGATTGTTCACTCGGTGGGGTATGTCGCCGCAGCGAATTCGGATAATGCGGATCTGGCAGCCAACCTGATTCTGTATCTGGTCAGTGACGAAGGCCAGCGCTTCTTCGCGGAAGCCGGTGGCGTAGCTCCGGCCAGCCCCTCGCCCGAACTGCAACAGATGTGGATCGATTCGTTTGGCGGCGAAGGTAAGAACATTCAGGCTTTTGTAGATGCGCTTGAAGATTCGCAGGGTGTCACCGTCTTCGACGAAATCTGGAATGCGATGAACAGCGAACTGGTCACACAGATCTTTGATCTCGGTATCCCGGTTGAAGAAGCGGCGGCGGCTACGTGCGAATTTATCAACACGCAGTTGCCCCAGTAGTGTAGTGCTTGGGGGGAAGTAGCGGACCGCTGCTACTTCCCTTTTTCATGAATGGTGGTTTCCGTGTTCTCTTCCGCGCTCAAACTCTTTGGTTCTACTCCGCTCAGTCGTCGTAAAGCGATGTGGGGAATGGCACTGGTTGCCCCGAATGTACTCGGCCTGATGTTTTTTTTTGGAATCCCCGTGCTTATTGCTTTCTGGACCGCCTTTCAGGACTGGAATGGGATCAAACCGGCCCAGTATGTAGGCTTCGAAAAATTTGAACTAATGCAGGATGATCCGTATTTTGAGACATCCCTTAAAAACACCATTTTATTAACGCTCTATACCGTACCCGCCGGTACAGCGCTCGCCCTCGGCGCGGCGGTGCTGCTTAACCAACCCCTGCGCGGACGCAGCTTTTTTCGCACCCTGTATTTTCTGCCGGTAGTGACTTCGACGGTGGCGGCGTCAGTGGTCTGGACCTGGATTTTTCAGCCGCGCTACGGCATTGTGAACAATTGGCTGGAACCATTGGGGTATGGTGAAACAAAGTGGCTGACCGATCCCGATTATATTCTTGTTCCGATTGCCGCTGTCGCTATATGGCAGCGCCTGGGATTTAATATTGTGCTGTTTTTAGCGGGACTTCAGGCGGTTCCGTCGATTCTGCACGAGGCAGCGACGATTGATGGCGCTAATCGCTGGCAGCGATTTTTGCATGTAACCCTGCCGATGCTGTCGCCCACAACATTTTTAGTCGTCGTGCTGGGCATTATTTCCAGCTTCCAAATTTTTGACCAGATTTATGTGATGACCTCGCGCTATGTGCCCGGCGGGGTCCGACACAGCGCTTCTACGCTAGCCTATTATTTGTACGAACGGGCCTTTACGGGATCCGATTTTGGTTATGGTTCAGCGATTGCCTTAGTTTTGTTTGGTCTTATCCTGCTCGTGACGGTGATTCAATTGAGTCTGCAACGTTTTTGGGTTTATTACGAGTCGAACGAGGGGTAGGGTATGTTGCAACAAAATCAATCCTACCAACGTGTCGGTATACCAACGGCCCTGCTCAGTTATATTATTCTCGGCGTGGGGGCTGTGATCATGGTTATGCCCTTTATCTGGATGGTTTCTACAGCCTGCAAACCACCGATTGAATTAAATAAAATACCGGTGCGATGGCTGCCTGATAATCCGGTCTGTGGTGATAACCTGGACCTGCTCTATGATAACTCGCCGCGTTTCAATCGTTACCTGTTGAACTCGGCATTTCTAACGATTGGGCGCACATTAGGGCAGCTCGTGACCTGCTCTCTTGCGGCCTATGGATTCGCCCGGTACCGTTTCCCCGGTCGCAGTATTATCTTCGCGCTGTGCCTGGCGCTGCTGATGGTGCCCTTTCAGGCGATTCTGATTCCTGAGTGGATGCTGCTCAAACAGTTAAACTGGTTGAACACCTTTCAGGGACTCATTATTCCCGGCACCTTTAGCGCGTTTGCCCTGTTTTTACTGCGGCAGGCGTTTATGCAGATTCCCATCGAGATTGAAGAAGCGGCGGTGATTGATGGCGCGAATCCGCTCCAGGTATTGTGGAATGTAACTTTACCGCTTTCCGGTCCGGCGCTGGCCGCATTTGCGGTTATCACAGTCCAGGCGGCCTGGAACGAGTTCCTGTATCCGCTGGCGATTGCGAATACACCCGATACACGCGTGGTGACGATTGGGATCAGCCTGCTTCAGGGAGAACGCCGCACCCCCTGGAACATCATTATGATGGGATCACTGCTGGCAACCCTGCCGATGTTGATTATGTTCTTATTGTTACAACGGTATTTTATCGCTGGTATTTCGGCGAGTGGAGTAAAACGGTAGCCCTATGAGTTTGGAATTCGACATTTTTTTACCCGGTGATTATTTCTACGATCTCATCTATGCAGGCCTGCCGGAATTTCCGTCATTAGGGCGGGAAGTGTACGGAACCGATGTAAACACAACCGGCGGTGCGATGTATATCACCGCCGTCTCGCTGCGGCGGCTCGGCGTGCGAGTCGGGTGGCCGGTCTGTTTTGGAAACGACTACTACAGCCAATCGGTCCGCCAGTTTGCGCTCGATGAAGGACTCGATTTGTCGCTGGCCGAATATGTGGATGCGCCTTACCGCCGGATTACAACGGCGATTCCTCATCAGGGTGAACGCGCATTTGTCACCTATACGGACCCGGACCCGATTGATGTTGGGGCGATGTGGTTAAAGCGCCTGCATGAGTGCCACTTCAAACATTTGCATCTCGGCGGCTTTACCTCGATTGAACTCCTCAAGCCGTTCGCGGAAGCGGCCCAGGCGCGCGGCGCTACCGTATCGATGGACTGCCAGGATATGCCCAACTTTTCGGTGTGCGAGTGGCAGCATCTATTAAAGTGGGTGGATATTTTTATGCCGAATGCTCGTGAAGCCATGTGTATTACAAATATGGACAGCGCAGAAGAGGCGCTGGCCCGCCTGATGGAATGGGCGAACCTGGTTGTTTTGAAAAACGGCAGCCGCGGAACCCTGATCGGACAGCAGGGGCAGGTAGTTCGCGTTCCGTCCATCCAGGTTGAGCGAATTGTGGACACCACCGGCGCGGGGGACTGCTTTAACGCCGGGTTTCTATACGGCTATGTCGTTGAACACGCGCCGCTCGAAACGTGTGGACGGTATGGAAATATCTGCGGAGGGCTTTCAGTGACCATGCTGGGAGGCGCATCGGCGGCCCCGCGCCATGCACAGTTGATGGAGCAGTACAAGCTCAATTATGAATAGCCCCCAGATCGACTGATCTCAAATTGTCATACTTTTCACCTCCGCCTGGGTTGCCGTCGCAGTGCGGCGATCCAGATCTGCTGCGGTAGTTCCCACCCAAACCAGTTTTAAAAATAAAACGTCTTCCTAACACATCGGGGCATCCATCGAAGGTGTGATTGGTAGGTAATTGCTTAACTACGATAACAATATTCTAGATAATTTTAAATAATAAAAGTTTTTTTGCAAGTGCCGCAAGGAAATTGTAAGGCTGAACAGGCCCTTTTTAAGGAGATAGTAAGGGAATGGCAGTTAAATAAGTCCAGCGAGGAAATTTCGCATTAATCAGGTTAATGACCCTCACCTAACAGGCATACTCGATAACAAAATCAGGGTTTTTTAGGGGAGTTCAAAATGAGCGGCTCTAAACGTTTTAACATGGCACTTATCTTCATCATCACGTTGATCGCTCTGACGACGAATCTGGTTTCGCTGCCGATTGCAGCCGCAAGCGCTGATCAAGATCAGTCGTCGTCGCCTTCTTTTTCGAATTGGTACTGCTTGCCGAAGTCAGAAGGATATTCGGCTCCGCAGTACTGCCTGCCCACAACCCCTAGAGATCAATACCGCGAAGCCAAACTCGCGGATCTGATTGGCGAGGAAGCCGAAATGATGGTGGGCTTGTACATCGCACCGACAGCCGATGGCGTGAACCTGCGGCAGGGTCCGGGGATGGATAACGGCGTAGTGGGTGTCGTTCGCGCCGGAGAGGTGCTCCAGGTAGTGGACGAACCGCTGGCCGACGCGCGGACGAAGATCGGAACGGGAGAGGCCTGGGTGCGGGTGCGCACGGCCAGCGGAGTCGAAGCCTACACCGCAGGCTGGTTGTATGAAGTGGTGCCACCCACAGCAGGATCGGCGGCGGCGGAAACCGGAGATAACGCCGGAACACCCCTGTACCTGACTCCGACGGTGGATGAGGCCGATGTGCTGGCCGCGCCTGCCGGGGGGAATGTGCTGGATTGGGTGGCACGCGGGGAAGTGGTAACAGCGATGGAAGCGGCGGCGGTGGTTCGGGCCAAGGTCGGCGTGCCGGATCAGTGGCTGCATGTGCAGACGCAGGCGGGCGTGGCGGGCTATACCGCCGCGTGGCATTACACGCTCGCAGATGGCAGCGCGAAGAGTGAAACAACGGTTACGGCTGCACCGCTCTACCTGACACCAGTGAATGATGGCATCAATGTGCGGACAACGCCGGAAAACGGCAGCGTGGTCGCGGTGGTCGGGGCGGGTGAAACAGTCCAGGCGGTGGACGCAGACGCGACAAGCAAAGTCGGGGTCTACAACGCGTGGGTAAAAGTGCGGACGGCGAATGGCTCGGAAGGTTATACGGCGGCATGGCTGTACCAGATCACCGAAACAGCAGCGCCTATTCCGGGAACGCCTGTGCCGGGCGCGAGTGAGTCCGAAGCGGTGGGAATTGAAGATATTGACGGCGACAGTACCACGCTGTACCTGACGCCGAAAAATGACGGCATCAATGTGCGGGTGGCCCCCGTGGATGGACAGGTGGTCGCCGTCGTGGATCAGGGCGAATGGGTCGAGGTGCTGGAAGCCAGCGACGATGCCGCGCGCAAGCTGACCGAAACGGCTAGCTGGGTCGAAATCCGCACACAGGATGGCATTGAAGGATTCACGGCGGCATGGCTGTACGAGGTGGCGGCGGTGATGGAAAAACCGGATACGGAAACGGATTCCGGTGTCATTCCGCCATTGGTCGCGGGTGAGACGACGGATGCAATGGTCCTGGATGAGGGTCGGAGCGCTATCACGGACTTGGGCGTGTTGGGCGAGGATGAACCCGCCGCGCTTATCCCGTTGAATGAAGGCATTATGGAATTGGACGTGCCTTCGACCCGCTATGAGACAACGGAAAGCGAACCGGTGGCCGAAGTTGGGAGCGTGGACGCTGTAGCCGCATCGGAGCCGGTGGAACTGACAGGCGAACTGGTCAACACGATGACGCCGGTGACGGTGGATGTGGAAAATAGCGCGGATGTGACCTTTGCGGAACTGGCGATCAATGGGCGCAGCCTGGCGACATTTAACGGCGAGCCGTTCAGCTATGACCTGGATACGCTGTGGCTGAGTGAGGGCGAATATAAACTGACCTTCACGACAGTTAACAGCAGCGGTATCGTACAGTCGGACGATCTGTACTTCGAAGTGGCATTCGAGGCTGATCCGGCGGCGGTAGTCAAGGCGGCGGAAACGGATGTTACCGCAGTGGACATTACGTTAGGGGCGGAGTCGGAGTCCGCGCTGGAGGTGCAGCCGGAAACCGCACCGCAGCGGGTGCTGCTGATCGAGGGTGAAGAACGCCCGCTGGCACTCGAATTTTCGACGGATGACGGGCTGGTTCCAGCTCCGCTGGCGGCGGGTGATGAAGTTCTGAAAACTGATGAAACGCCAAAATCGCTGGCGGCGATCATCGGCAAGCCGGTGAGCAGCATCGTTCCGGCCCCTTTGCGCGGCACGCTGCTTGAACAGCATCCAACACTGGCCGCAGTGATCATTCTGCTCATGCTGGCGCTGCTCGTGCCGCAGGGCCTGTTCACGCTGTACTGGATGACCTACACCTGGAACAATCCGCGCGCGGCGGAAGCATACCGTTCGCCGAAGGAGTTCACCGCACCCCAGTATTCGTTCACGGCGCTGCTGCCCGCACGCCATGAGGATCGGGTGATTAAGGACACGATCCACGCGGTGAACGCGATTGATTACCCGGACGAATTGAAGGAAATCCTGATCCTGATCCGTGACGAGGACGACGACGCGACGATCCACGCCGCGCAGGAAGCCATCGCAGAGATCGGGAAGGATCATATCAAGCTGATCACTTTTACCGAGGGGCCGCGCAATAAGCCCAACGGCCTGAACCGGGGACTAAAGGTTGCGACGAAGGATGTAGTGTGTGTGTTTGACGCGGAAGACGAGCCGCACACAGATATTTATAACATCGTCAATACCGTCATGAAACGCGACGGGGCGGATGTCGTGCAGTCGGGCGTGCAGCTCATGAACTTCCGCTCGACGTGGTTTTCAGCGTTTAACGTGCTGGAATACTTTTTCTGGTTCAAATCCGGGCTGCATGCCTTCACCCGTAAATTCCATGTGACGCCGCTGGGAGGCAACACTGTCTTCTTCAAGCGCCACTGGCTGGAACGGATCAACGGCTGGGACGAGCAGTGCCTGACCGAGGATGCGGATGTCGGAATCCGGCTGACGCAGTTGGGCGCACAGATTCAGATTGTGTACGATGAAAAACACGCCACTCAGGAAGAAACACCGGACACGGTGGAAAGCTTCATCAAGCAGCGCACGCGCTGGTGCCAGGGTTTCTATGAAATCTTCTTCAAGGGCGACTGGCGCAAGCTGCCGACGCTCAAACAGCGCATCGTGGCGATCTATATCCTGCTGAATTCACTCTTGCAGGCGGCGAACATCTTCTTCATCCCGGCGGGATTGTATATCGCGCTGACCCAGCAGGTGGCGCTGCCGATTGCGCTGCTGTCGTACATCCCGATCTACATTCTGCTGATCCAGCTTGTCACCAACCTGATCGGCATCCGTGAGTTCACCAGCGCGTACAAGGTTCCACTGCCGCGTTTCTTCTCACTGCGGATGATCCTGTTTTTCTACCCGTACCAACTGCTGCTCTCGGTGGCAGCGATCCGCGCGGTCTACCGTCTGCTGGCGCAGAAGCGTGCCTGGGAGAAAACTGCTCATTCCAACCTGCACCGCCAGGGACAGCTTAAAACACAAGTGGGGGCGTAACCATGTCGAATATCACGACCCAAAACCGCAAGACTTTGTTCATCTTAGCCGCCATTTTGATTATCGCTGCTATCGTTCAGGCGCAGAATATGTTCCAGTTCCCCTACTATCACAACGATGAGGGAACGCATATCGCCAATAGTTGGGCGTTGATCAACGGCGGCAGCCTGTCGCCTTACACCTATTCCTATGAAGACCCGCCGCTGGGATCGATGATTATTGCGCTGTGGACAGTGGCCACGGGTGGATTGTCCTCCTTTGGCTTTACGATCAATTCGGGCCGCGTCCTGATGCTGATCTTACATGTAGTCGCCACCGGATTGATCTATCTGAACGCGAAGAAGCTCTCGAAAAGCGACTTTGTGGGCGCAATTGCAACGTTCGTATTTGCTTTTTCTCCGCTCGCCACATCACTCCAGCGCATGGTTGTGCTCGAAAATATCATGATCGTGTGGCTGCTGGCGGCGATGTACCTGTCTATCGGAGAGGATCGAACGCTGATGCATTATTTCGCCAGCGCTCTTTTCTTCGGGCTGGCCGTACTGACCAAAGGATCAGCTATCTTTTTTTTCGTGGCACTTCTGTATACCGTCGGTGTTACGGCGCACCAGCATCACCGTCGCTTTGCGCGAACCATGTGGATCGCCATTGCCCTGTTTATGATGTCCTTTTATCCGCTCTACGCCCAGATGAAAGAAGAACTCTTCCCGGAAAACTGGTTTCTGGGAGGCGACTTTCCGCATGTGAGTTTACTCGAACGGCTGGGAGATCGCGGGCCGGAAACCGGGCGGTTGCTCAACTATGGCAGCGGGCTGGGTGCTTCGTTCGAAGAATGGGTTGATATATCGAATCCAATCGCTGATCCGGTGCTGCTCTATGGCGGGTTAATTGCAACGGTATTTGTGCTGCTGATGGCAATTGATCAGCGCGGATTCCGGCCACTACTCGCCATGCTGCTGGCGGAAGGACTGAATCTCACCTTCGGCGGCCCGATCTACAATATCGATGTCATTATCCTGCTGCCGTTTCTGGCGATGAGTGTCGGCATTGTGGTTGGCAAGATCGTTGAATATATCTTCAAGAGCAGCAACGGTCCGGTGATGCAATGGGCTATCGTCACCGGGGCGATGGCAATTTTGCTCTATCCCTTCTGGTCATACAACTGGAACCGGATGGACGTTTATACCGCGAACGAGGTTGAAGGGCAGATCGAGGCAACCCGGTGGGTGAGTGAAAACATTCCTGAAGATGCGATGATCGTCACCGACAATTTCGCTTTCGTTGAACTGCGTGAAACACACCCTAATGTTCACAGTTACTGGCGCGTGGATACCGATCCGGCGGTCAAACTTGGGCTGCTGCATAACGATTTGTGTAAAATCGATTACATCGTCGCCACGCCTCAAATTTACTCAGACATCGCTACCTTCAACATGGACCTGATGAAACGAACCGTTGAGAGTTCAGAAGTACTGATTACCTACAAAAATAACGGTTGGCCGGTAGAAATCCGCCAGGTGGATAAGACACATTGTGCGCCGGAATTGGCAAGCGATAGGCCAACCAACTAACGAGGGATGTATGCGTAGCTATCGAGTTTTTGCTGCTATTCTGCTCGTCAGCACGAGTATTATCCTGCTGGCATCGTCGGCGGGAGCGGCGGCGCAATCCAGTGAACAACCTTATCGCCTGGTTGGTTACTATGCATCATACAGTATTTATGATGATTATTTTGTAACCGACATCGCCGCGAACCAGCTCACACACCTGATCTATGGGTCAGTTGATATTTCTGAAAACGGGCAGTGCGTATCGAGCGACCTATGGACCGATACCCAATATCCGTATCCCGGCGACGATGATAGCTTACGGCTGCGGGGCAACATCCGCCAGTTGCAGTTGATGCGCGGCGAACATCCTAACCTCAAAATTCTGATGTCGGTAGGAAACTGGGAATTTTCAGCCAATTTCTCGGATGCAGCGCTCACCGCCGATTCGCGCTCCCGATTGGTCCGATCCTGTGTCGCCTTTATGCGCCAATATTTATTCGACGGGATTGATCTGGACTGGCGCTATCCGGTGAGCGGGGGGCCAACACCGGGACGCCCGGAAGACCGCGCGAACTATACGCTGTTGATGGCAGAATTCCGCAAGCAGCTTGACACCGCCGGTGAGCAGGACGGACGCCCCTATCTGCTGACCGTGCTGGCCCCGGCAACACCTGATCTTTATGAAAACATCGAACTGGATGGAATCAGTCTCTATGCAGACTGGATCAACCTGATGACCTTTGGGTATCAGGGCGCATGGAGCGAAGTTGCCAGCCACCATGCACCGCTCTTCGGCAATACCCGCGATCCACGCGGTGAAGTGCTTCAGCAGGAATATAATGTGGATGCTACCGTTAACGCCTATCTGAATGCGGGCGTTCCAGCGGATAAGCTGGTGGTGGGGATTCCACTCTATGCGCAAACATGGCGCAACGTAAAATCGAATGACTACTTCGGCCTGTATGAGACCGCGAATGGCGTTCCAGCCGGAACACGCCCCGGCGGAATTTTGTACTACCGCGATATGCTGCCACTGCTGGATAACTCAGATTACACGAAGTTTTTCGATGAAGCGGCGGGCGCTCCCTGGCTGTACAGCGCGAATGAACGAATCGCGGTGAGCTATGAAAATGTCCAATCGATCCAGAACAAAGTTGGCTATGTCCAGCGGCGGCAATTGGGAGGAGTCATGATCTGGCAGTTGAACTATGATAATAAGGCTGATCCGCTGCTGGCCTCCGCCTATACCGCGCTGTTCACACCCTAGCGGACCGATGCACTATGGATTTGGGTTCAAATCGGCTCTGGATCGCCCAGAGCTTTTTGTTTGGTTAGAGGGATCAATGTCCGACGAAATCAATTATCTGACCCCGGCTGAACTATATGCAATTGCCGAAGCGGTATTGGGCCGCAAGCCGGATGTGCGAGATCGACGGCTGCTTCATTCGGCAGCGGCACGTCCGGCTCTGGTCGTATTTGGCGAAGAAGTTTTTCCAACGGTGTTTGATAAAGCGGCGGCGCTGCTGCATTCGGTGGCGGCCCACCATGTGTTTTTTGATGGCAACAAACGAACTGCTACGGCTGTCGCCACACGCTTTTTGCAGATCAACGGTTTGCAGCCCACCTGGGATGCGGATACGATTTATCATTTTGTGCTCGGTGTCGCCCAAAATAAATGGGATGTGAACGACATCGCAGCCTGGTTATCGGACCATACTCAACCGCTGTGAAAAATGACGCGCTACCTGACACTTGATGAACTGGTGTATATCAATGAGCAGCTTCCCGCAATCGAGCCGATCCACAAGATTCTCAAGGGAAAGCAGAAAGTCCGCGATATGATGCTGTTGGAAGCGGCAGTGGGGCGTCCGATGCTGTCGGCGTTTGGGGAAGACGCTTATGCCACGCTGCCCGAAAAAGCGGCGGCACTGCTGCATTCCATTGCGCGCAACCATCCGTTTATTGACGGTAACAAACGCACAGCGACGATTGCCGCACTGTTTATGCTCGAAGTCAACGGCTTGCGCGTGCAGTGGGATGCCCAGGACGCCCTCAGACGAATCGTCGAGATGGCGGAGGGACAAGGCGACGCTGCCAGCTTTGCAGCATGGCTTCCAGTCGAACAGATAGAACCGTCCCTACTACCGGATGCGGAAGCCGATATACAGCTTATTGGCCGCATCATCCAGGCGCATCGCTGGCTACTGCAACAATTAGCCGCACGCTAAATTTCATTCTCTTCGCAGCGAAGCAGATCATCCCAGGTTTCACGCTGCCGAATAACACGCCATGCGCCATTCTCCACAAATACTTCGGGCGCGCGGGGGCGCATGTTGTAATTAGAAGCCATGACCATGCCATACGCCCCCGCACCCAACACCGCTAAATAATCCGATAGGTTCAGGTCTGGCAGCACACAGGCACGATTCAGCACGTCCGTCGATTCGCAAACCGGACCAACCACAACAGCCTCGCGCAGGTTCAATTCGGTTTTCCGTAGGGGAACTATGGGATGAACGGCCTCATAAAGCGCGGGACGGAGTAAATCAGTCATACTGCCATCGACAATCACAAACCGCTGACCACCCTGCTCTTTTTCGTACAGCACGGAAACCAGCAATACGCCCGCATCAGCCACAACAGATCGCCCTGGCTCCACAAAAATCTGCCATCCTTTGAGCAGGGAGAAAAGCGCTTCGGCAAAAGCGTCGGGAGCCGGGTATTCATCATCTGTTGTGTAAGCCACCGGAAAACCACCACCAATATCTAAGGTGCGCAGATCGGCATAAGGAGCCAGCAGCGCCTGAGCCAGTTGAACAGCCTGAACTGTTTCCTGCACATCGCCGAGTTGGCTGCCAATATGCACATGCAATCCGGCGATACGCACATGCGGATAGTCCGCACGATGGGCGAGCAGGTCCGCAATGATCGGAGCGGGCATACCAAACTTGGCGCGAGCATGTCCGGTTGCGATATGGTGGTGGGTTTGGGCTTCGATTCCCGGATTCAGGCGTAACACAACGGAAGGGGTGGACTCGGTTTCACCCGCCAATCGATCCAGCAAACTCAACTCATCAGCGCTTTCGACATTAAACCATTCTACTTTTTCGGCTAAAGCATACCGGATTTCGGCGCTGGTCTTGCCGACACCTGCAAACAGGATGCGTTCCGACGCGATTCCGGCTCGACGAGCGCGGTAAATTTCGCCACCGCTGACCGCATCCATATCGATTCCCGCCTGACCGATCAAGCGGAGCAGCGCAAGATTACCATTTGCTTTGATGCTGTAATGCAGGGCGGCATGCAAGGGCGCGAATGCATTTTGCAGGCGGCGCAAATTCGCCTGGATGCGGGATGCGCTGTACACATATACCGGTGTTCCAGTATGCTCGGCAATGGACCGCAAATCGACAGCATCGCAGCGTAGAAAATCGTCATGATAAAAAAAAGAGTCATTCAGCACAGAACACTACCTTTGCTAACGATGAGGAACTCAGATGAATATGATAACGTATGCCCATGCTGCCAAGTAAATTTGGGTGCGATTTCATTATTTCCTGTTTGGTCTCAGGACAGCCCGTATTAATAGCTGTTGTATAGAGTGTATATTCTAAAATTATCTTGTTACGATATATTTTTATTTCGAGAAGCGTGCTTGAAAAACTCGTTTTTGAAAAATTGACTTAGTTTGTGGAATTAATTATTGTAATATGTTAACTAAAATTAGAATTGTGTTGACTTTCTCCTGTTAAATACTATACTTGTGTCTCTATTTTAATTGTTTGCTCGATTCTAAAAAACAGAAACACATGACGAGAAATTACTTGTGAAAAAAATCACAACTATGTGCAAGATGTCACGCAATCTCATTGCAGATATACACTACTAGATTGAACACTTAGTGATAGCCTATTATCGAAGTCTTGTTCAACGCATCACGAGAACGTCAGTTTCGACAGAAGGTCTGAAAAATGATAAACCAAACTACAGTATCGGCTCCATCTGACGACAAGCGGTGGAAACTCGTTGAGGCGACTATGCGCCGCAATGGTTATCGCCCGGATGCCCTGATCGAAACCCTGCACACGGTACAGGAATCGTTTGGGTATTTGGACGATACCGCCCTCGCCTATGTTGCACGCAAACTGCACGTGGCTCCCAGCCAGGTGTACGGCGTGGCGACGTTCTATCATTTCTTTACGCTGAAGCCCCAAGGCAAACACGTCTGCTCTGTTTGCACCGGCACAGCGTGCTATATTAAAGGGTCGGATCGGCTCATCGACAGCATCCAGGCGAAGTACGGCATTAAGCCGGGCGAAACCACCAAGGATAACGAGTTATCGCTGCTGACCGTCCGCTGCGTCGGTGCATGCGGACTTGCGCCTGCGGTGGTGCTGGATGGCGAAGTCCTGGGCAATATGACCCCTGAAGCGGCTCAGAACAAAATTACTGAGGTGATCGCAGCCTCTGAGGTGGTAGCATGACGATGTATGAAGAACTCCGTGCCACCGCTGACACGGAACATGAAAAAGAACAGTCGTACCATCACTGCCTGCGCGTCTGCATGGCAGCGGGGTGTATTTCGCAGCGCAGCGACAAAGTCAAAGATGCACTCGAAGAACAGGTCAAAGCCCAGGGCAAGGAAGATCATGTCCATGTCAAGGGTGTCGGGTGCATGGGGTTGTGCGCGGCGGGGCCGCTGGTAGAAGTTGCACCTGTGGCTGATAACGAAACTGAACAACCGGTGTTGTATCAGGGTGTAACCGTTGAAGACGCCCCCGAAATCGTTGAAGCGACTGATAAAAAACCTGTTGAACGGTTGATCTGCCCGACAGACGTTCCGTTCTTCCAACGCCAGGTCAAAATTGTGTTGGAAAATTGCGGCATCATTGATCCTGAAAGTATTGATGACTACATCGCAGCCGATGGGTATCTCGCGCTCAGCCGGGCCTTGACTGAAATGGCCCCTGGCGATGTGATCCGTCAAATCACTGTCAGCGGGCTGCGCGGGCGCGGCGGCGGTGGTTATCCGACAGGCCTGAAGTGGTCGACTGTGGCGAAAGCCATCAGCGATACCAAGTATGTGATCTGCAATGCGGACGAGGGCGACCCCGGCGCGTTCATGGATCGCAGCGTGCTGGAAAGCGATCCGCATCGCGTGCTGGAAGGCATGGCGATTGCGGCATATGCGGTGGGCGCACAAAAGGGCTATGTGTATGTGCGCGCTGAATATCCGCTGGCTGTCCAACGCCTGGAAACCGCGATCAAGCAGGCCAAGCGCAAGAATTTGCTCGGCCACACGATCATGGGCACGCAGTTTGACTTTGACATCGAAATCCGACTGGGCGCAGGCGCATTTGTCTGCGGTGAAGAAACAGCGTTGATGGCGTCCATTGAAGGCAAACGCGGCCAGCCTCGGCCTCGGCCCCCGTATCCAGCGGACAGCGGCTTGTGGGGTAAACCGACCCTGATTAACAACGTTGAAACCTACGCGAATGTGGCTCCGATTATTCGCAAGGGCGGTGAATGGTTAGCCAGCATCGGCACTGACAAAAGCAAGGGCACCAAAGTCTTCGCGTTGGCCGGACAGGTCAAACACACAGGGCTGATCGAAGTGCCGATGGGCATTTCCCTGCGCGAGATTGTCTACGAAATCGGCGGTGGTTCGCCCACTGGGCTGCCTATCAAGGCTATTCAGGCGGGTGGTCCCTCCGGTGGCTGTATCTCAACTGAATACATTGACGTACCGGTCGATTATGAATCGCTGACAGAACTCGGCAGCATGATGGGATCGGGCGGTATGATTGTGATCGACGAGTCGTCGAACATGGTCAACGTTGCCAAGTATTTCCTGGAATTTTGCAAAACTGAATCATGCGGCAAATGCATCCCCTGCCGCGTGGGCACGGCGCATATTTACAATTTGGTTGACAAGATCACCAAGCGCCAAGCCACTATGAGCGATCTGCATCTGCTGGAAGAACTGTGCGAACTCGTGCGGAATACCAGCCTGTGCGGGTTAGGCCAGTCGTCACCGAATGCTGTATTCAGCACCCTGCGCTATTTCCGCCACGAGTATATGGAACTGCTCGTGGATGAAGCGGTCGAAGCCGAGACTTTTTAGAGAGGTAAATCATGCCACCCACTCAAACACGTTCACGCATTAAAACTCTCCAGATCGACGGCAAAGACTACAGCGCCCATGAAGAAGAGACAATTCTGGACATCGCACGGCAAAATGACATTTACATTCCGACTCTGTGCCATATTGAAGGTCTGTCTATTTCTGGTGCATGCCGTCTGTGTCTGGTCGAAATCAAGGGCTGGCGTAAGCTTGCGCCTGCCTGCTCTACACATGTCGATGAAGGCATGGAAATTTTTACGCATTCCGAGCGGCTGAATAAGTATCGCCGCATGATCATCGAATTGCTGTTCTCGGAAGGCAATCATATCTGCGCGGTCTGCGTCTCGAATGGCAACTGCGAGTTACAAAACCTGGCGATCCAGCTTGGTATGGATCATGTCCGATACTCGAATCTCCAGCAGATTCGCCTGGTGGATATGACCCATGATCGCTTCGTGTTGGACCGCAACCGCTGCGTACTGTGCGCGCGCTGCGTCCGAGTTTGCGATGAAATTGAAGGCGCACACACCTGGGATATGACCGGACGCGGAGTCGATGCCCGGATCATCAGCGATCTGGACCGGCCCTGGGGCGATTCTGCAACTTGCACACGCTGCGGCAAGTGCGTCAATATCTGCCCGGTTGGGGCACTCGTTCAAAAAGGCCGCGCGGTGGGCGAAATGGTAAAGCGTCACGACTTCCTGCCGCATCTATCCGAAATGCGGGAGTTTAAGAAATGAGTAATCAAGCCAAAGTCACTGTAGCCACTGTCTGGTTGGATGGATGCTCCGGCTGTCATATGTCGTTTCTCGACATAGATGAGCGGCTGATCGATCTGGCGGCTTACATTCAAGTTGTGTACAGCCCGCTGGTTGATATGAAAAACTTCCCGGAAATGGTTGATGTGGCGATTGTCGAAGGGGCAATCAGCAGCACCGAAGACTTCGAGAAGATCAAGAAGATTCGCAAGCACTCCAAAATTCTGATCGCGCTGGGTGACTGCGCCGTAGCGGGAAATGTGCCCTCGATGCGCAATCCCTTCCTGGTTCAGGATATCTTGCAGCGCGGCTATATCGAAAATGTGGACAGCCAACCGCAACTGCCGATCAGCGACAAGCTGCCCAAGCTGCTGCCCTATGCGCGTCCCATGCACGAAATTGTGAATGTGGATGTCTTTGTCCAGGGGTGCCCGCCTTCTGCGGATACGATTTACTATGTTCTCAGCGAACTTGTCGCTGGTCGCACCCCCGTGCTCGACGGAAAAACACGGCCTGGTGCATAGGAGAATACATCATGACGAAACAGATCGTGATAGATCCGATTACTCGGCTGGAAGGTCACTCAAAGATCACTATCCAGCTTGCCGACGATGGCAGCGTGCAGGATGCATATTTCCATGTCACGCAGTATCGCGGCTTTGAAAAATTCATCGAAGGCCGTCCGTTCTACGAAATGCCCAGCCTGATGGGTCGTATCTGCGGCATCTGCACCGTCAGCCACGAACTGACCGCAGCCAAAGCCTGCGACGAAATTATGGCCGTGCGTGTTCCCCTGACGGCGCGCAAACTGCGCACGATTGTGAATCTGGGGTCGATTCTCCAGTCACATGCGTTGAGTTTCTTCTATCTGTCCGCGCCCGATTTTCTGCTGGGGATGGACTCGGCACCGGAGAAGCGCAATATCTTCGGTATGGTGGAGTCACACCCGGAGATCGCGCGGGATGGTGTACGGCTGCGCAAGTTCGGCCAACAGGTGATCGAATGGATCGCCGGTAAGCGCCTGCACCCATCGTGGATTGTCCCCGGTGGTGTGGCATCGCCGCTAAAAGCCGAAACGCGGGATCGCGTTCTTGAATCGGTACCCGAAGCACTGGCGATTATTCGCCGCAGTCTGGACTGGTTCAAGCAGGAAATGGAAAACTACCAACAGGAAATCCGCACCTTCGGCAACTTCCCCACCATGTTTATGGGTATGGTGGATAAGGAAGGCAAGCTGGAAATGTACAGCGGTTATCTGCGGATAGTGGATTCGCGCGGTAAGCAGATCGAACCGGGTTTTGACCCTGCCGACTATCAATCTTATATTGGTGAAGCAGTTGAACCCTGGACTTATACCAAATTCCCGTACTACAAGCCGATGGGCTATCCCGAAGGAATTTATCGTGTCGGGCCGCTCGCACGCTTGAACCTGGTTGATGTCTGCGGTACGCCGCGCGCCGATCAGGAACTGGCGGAATTCCGGCTGTTGGATCGCAGTGTGGTACTCAGTTCGTTCTACTTCCACTACGCACGGCTGATCGAATGCCTGTATGCGGTGGAAAAGATCGAACAACTGCTCAATGATCCCGTCATCATGGATGAGCAGGTCCGCGCGTTTGCTAGCCCCAATGCCGACGAAGGTGTTGGTGTCACCGAAGCGCCACGCGGTACCCTGATCCACCACTACAAAGTGGATCGTCAGGGCCGTATGACCTGGGCGAATCTGGTTGTTTCGACCACGCACAACAACCTCGCGATGAATCGCGCCGTGCAGCAGGTCGCCCACCGTTATGTTAACGGTGATAAGCTGACTGAAGGCATGCTCAACCGCGTGGAAGCGGTTATCCGCACGTTCGACCCCTGCCTGAGCTGCTCGACTCACTCACAGAACGAGTTGGCGCTGCAAGTCCAGTTGGTTGGCCCGAACGGTAAGGTGCTGGACGAGGTCAAGCGCGGTTAATGTTAGTCAATCAAGCAGCCCGCGTGCTGGTGATAGGCTATGGCAACACCTTACGTGGGGACGACAGACTGGGCCGGATCGTGGCAGAACAACTGGCCGAAGTTATTCAATCGGAACAAGTGGAAGTTTTATCGTGCCATCAGCTTACGGTTGAATTGGCCGAAGCAATCAGCCAGGCCCAGGTCGTCATCTTGATTGACGCTGCCGTAGGGGATACACCAGGCACAATTGCCTGTGAAGAAGTTTTGCCCTCGATGGCGCAGCCAACCGCACTTTTGCATTATATGGAACCGGGGGTGCTGCTTGCCAGCGCTCACGGGTTGTATGGAACTTGCCCCACTATGTTTCTATGGACGGTAGTGGGAGAATCGTTTGAATATGGGGAACAGTTTTCCCCATCCGTTCAGCAGGTCATTCCGGATCTGCTCCAACGGCTAGTCCCTTTTGTGGAACAATTTGTCGGAATCGCTCCTTGAGAGGAAACAAAGTTGCTGTCAGCGCATAAGGAGCACTTGTTTTGTCCGTCACCTCTTGCAAAAAAGAGGCTAGCTCGTCCGTAGATAGTGGAGAATATGTAATGACTGACGACAGCAACACTCACATCAAACGCTATGAGCACATGATCGGGATGATGGGCGAATTGAGCTATCACATTCCTGACGTGCTGGTTAGCTTCGACGATTTGCGCCTTGCGGCCAATAAAGAAGGCGCGCTTGACATCAAAAGCAAAGACCTGATTGGTCTTGGGATTGCTATCGCGAATTGCACCGAAGGGTGGGTTGAGCACTTCACCCAGAAAGCCATGCAGAGCGGCGCGAAACGCCAGGAAATCATGGAAACCATCGGTGTTGCGATCTCGATGGGTGGTGGTCTGGCGATTAAATATGGCTGCGACTCTTATGAAGCCATGGAACAATTCGAGGCCCGCGACCGTAAATATAAACCCGAATCCGACCAGAACGAACCAGAGCCACCGAGCTGGTATTAGGCTGAAAGCGAGACAATCCCATGTTTGAGAATTATGCTGAACGATATGCCCGGACGCTGGAAGTGATGCAAAAGCTGGGCCAGGGCATTCCCAAAACGATGAAGGCTTTCAGCAAGTTGCAGCAAGCCGCGACCAAAGAAGGTGAGCTGGATATCAAGCTGAAGAAGTTGATCGCACTTGGTATTGCTGTCACCCTGCGCTGCGATGAAGTGTTGGCCCCTCACCTGCGCGATGCGATTAAAGCCGGAGCCAACCGCCAGGAAATTATGGAAACCATCAGCGTTGCCATTTTGTTGGGCGGAGAAGCAGCCGTGATGTATGGGTGCGAAGCTTACGAACTGCTTGAGCAGTTTGAAAATGGCGAACTTTCGCTGGCGCTGCCATTCGAACCCGGCCAATCCGGTCATGGTAAAAACGAGTAACGACTATTCCCCACGTTGATGCGTGAGCAAGACGGACAGCCGATCCCCAGACCAGATCGGCTGTCCTGCTTTATATCATGAGTCCGGTATATCCTGAGCGTTAAAAATCCCCTCAGCGAACTTTTCCAGTTCAGACAGTGGAACCAGCAGCCCGTGCGTATGGTAGCCTGTATTGGGGATTTTTCGCACCGGGTAGTGAGCCTGCCAGTTCGAGAGGCGTTGGCGCAGCAAGTCCATATTGAGCATATAAATCACGGCGCGGGTGGGCAGATAATAAAACAGATAGTCGGCCTTCGAGGTGTATATCCAGCCCGGTTTATCGGAAGTGTCTACCGAAATGGTTTCGATAAAAGCGTTACCGGTTCGAGAAGCTGTCTCATCGGTTTTGTATTCAACAGCAAGGCGGCGTTTATGATCACGGGTCGTGAAATAGCGATCAATGCCTTCGCGCTGCACCTTCGCATCGACACGCTCGATCTCGAACCAACGAGAAAAGTAGCGATCCAGAAAAGTCGCGCCTTGTTCACCCTGGAGATATTGGCGGTTAAAGTTGTAAGATGATATTCCGTCCGTCATGATCCATAAATGACACTGGTTGACCTATCATTCTATCTTAACACATTTATCGGCTGGCGATATAAATGCAGTATACTAAACATAATTGAACATTGCTGCATCCTTAAGGAAGTGATTCATTATGGTACCCTATGTAGTGCCTAATTCTGGTAAAACGATTCGCCTGGGTCGTATCCTGAATCCGCAGGATCAGCGGGCGGCGGTTGTCGCATTCGATCATGGCGTTCACCTCGGTGTGATACCGGGTGTAGATGATCCCGGCACAATGCTTAAAACTCTAGCGGCATCAGGCGCAGACGCCTTTCTGGTTGGACCAGGCACCGCCCGCGCTTATGCCAGCATTTTCACCGGACGCGGCGCACCGGGTTTGATCCTGCGGCTGGACTGGACCAACCGCTGGCGCAGCCTGGAAATGTTGGGGTCGGATGAAGGGCGCGGCTGTCTCATCGCCTCGGTTGAAGATGCAGCGCGGCTGGGTGCGGATGCCGTATTGGTATATATGTTTATCGGCTACGAAGACCCCACCGTGGAAGCACGACAGGTTGAAGATGTGGCCCGCGTGGCGCAGGAATGCGAGCGGTTAGGAATCGGCTGCATCATCGAGCCGATGGCGCGTGGACACCGGGCCGATCACGATATTTACCGCGCCGACTATATTGCATTAGGCGCACGTATGGCCTGTGAGATCGGGGCTGATGTGCTGAAGACGGATTACAGCGGCAGCACGGACACGTTCCGAACAGTGATCGGTGCATCGTTCCGGCCTGTGTTGATTGCCGGTGGCCCTAAAACGGCGACTCTGCGCGAGGCGCTCGAAATGGTCCAGGGTGCATTGACCGCCGGGGCGCAAGGCATGTTTATCGGGCGAAATGTCTTCCAGGCTCCCAATCCGGCCCAGATGATGGGTGTGCTGCGGGACATGATCCACGACGGGAAAACGGTGGATCAGGCTTTAGCGGAACTGGAAGTATAGGGAATGGACAAGTTTGATGTCGTTGTGGCCGGGCATATTTGCCTGGACATCATTCCTCAAATGCCGCCACGCGATGTGCATAACATTTTAATCCCCGGTTCGGTGGTGGAAATCGGCCCGGCGGTATTTTCGACAGGTGGCGCGGTATCGAATACGGGGCGGAGTCTGCACCGCCTCGGCATTCGGACTCGTCTGATGGGTAAGGTCGGAAACGATCAATTCGGGAAAATTACCCTGGACCTGCTCCGCGAAGATGATTCGCGGCTGGTCGAGGATATGATTGTTGCAACCGAAGAAGTCAGTTCATATACGCTGGTAATCAGTCTTCCCCAAACGGATCGTATCTTTTTACACTGCCCCGGAGCGAACCACACCTTTAAAGCGAATGAGATGCCGTATGATCGGATTCGGCAAGCCCGGTTGTTTCATTTCGGCTACCCGCCTTTTATGCAGCACATGTACAGCGCTGACGGCGCGGCGCTGGTGGAGATGTATCGCTGCATCAAAGAAATGGGCGTTATCACCTCGTTAGATATGGCGCTACCCGATCCCGATGGACCGGGGGGCCAGGTCAACTGGCGGCGGATTCTCGGACGCGTATTACCTTATATTGATTTGTTTCTGCCGAGTCTGGATGAACTGTTATTTATGTTGCAGCATGAACATGCCGAATCCGATGCGCAAATTTCCCAGATAGCAGCCGAAGTGCAGCAAATGGGGGCGCGGATTGTCGTACTGAAACTCGGATCGCGCGGGTTATATATGCGCACAGGGCCAGAGGGTCTGCCATTTTCGGATGATCCAAGCTGGAAGAATCGTGAACTTTGGACCGCCTGTTTTGAACCAAAGCCGCTGGTCGGCACAACCGGAGCCGGAGATGCAACTATCGCGGGTTTTCTGGCGGCTATCTTACGCGGGCAGACAGCCGAGGCTGCGCTGACATCGGCTGTCGCAGTGGGGGCCTGTAATGTCGAAGCGCCGGATGCGTTAAGCGGCATCCGATCCTGGGAGGACACGCAGGTCCGAATTCAAGCGGGATGGAAGCACTCCCCATTAACCATTAGTGCGCCGGGTTGGATGTATGAGAGTAGATCTGAAATATGGTGTGGCCCTTCCGACCAACGATAAACTACAAAACGCCTGGGTTCTACAGGCGTTTTGTGCCATGCTGATCCAGGAGTTGCTATGAGCGTCGCTTATATTCGTTTTTATGCTCAACTCAACTATTTTCTTCCGACAGAGCGAAAGCAGCAGGAATTCCCCCATTACTTTGAAGGGCGAGTTTCAATCAAGGATATGATCGAGTCGTTAGGGGTGCCGCATACGGAAGTTGATCTGCTGTTGGCGAACAGCGAACCGGTTAGTTTTTCCTATCTGGTTGAAGATCAGGCTCGAATCAGCGTCTATCCTATTTTTGAATCACTGGATATTACGCCCCTTATTCGACTCCGACCCACGCCACAACGCGAGCCGCGTTTTGTCTTAGATGTGCATTTAGGGCGATTAGCTGCCTATTTACGGATGTTAGGATTTGATTCGTTGTATCCTGAGAATTACGAGGATGAAGTGCTGGCAGCTATTTCGAGTTCGGAAAATCGCATTCTGCTCACGCGGGACCGGGGTTTGCTCAAGCGCAAACAGGTGATTCATGGTTACTCGGTACGGGAAACTAATCCACAGAAACAAGTCGCTGAAATTCTGCGCCGTTATGATCTTTTCAACTTAGTTGAACCTTTTAAACGTTGTGTACACTGCAATGGATTATTAGAAGTGGTTTCAAAAGAGGAGATTTGGGATCGGCTTCAGCCGGAAACACGCCTTTATTATGATGACTTCCGCCGGTGTGCTGCCTGCAACAGAATTTATTGGAAAGGCTCCCATTACGAACGGATGCAGCATCTGATAGCCAATATTATGGGACAAATAGAAACAGAATAAAGAAAGTTTAAAAAAGGTCTTGACAGGGATTGAGGGAGGGATATACTTACGAGGCTCAGCACGGGGAGGCAGAAAACACCTGTGCGAGGCGACAAAAAAAGCTACTTGTCAAACTTATAAACGTGTGATAAACTAATTGCACGCTCGACAAGAGCGGGGTGTGCAGGGAAAGCCTGCTCATCCACACATCTCAAGGTCAGGAGGCAGCAGAGACGGTAGGAACTCAAGTCCACGTGAGGAGTAACACGAG
>CAYYNB010000038.1:15830-41618 GCA_964472565.1 uncultured Anaerolineaceae bacterium | reverse complement strand
GGAGGCTGGGGCGGCTGCGAGGGGGGCGCTGGGCGTATGATGGGCTAGGGGCGGGCGGCTACTGGGGTTGGGACCCGGTGGAGAATTCCGCGCTGCTGCCCTGGCTGTCGGGAACTGCGTTTTTGCACAGCGCGGTGGTGCAGGAAAAACGCGGCATGCTCAAGTTCTGGAATATGCTGCTGATTATCATCACCTTTTTGCTGGTTATTCTCGGCACATTTGCGACCCGCAGCGGCGTGATCAGCAGCGTGCATGCTTTCGCCGAATCGGAAATTGGGCATTGGATGTTCGCCTTTTTGGGCCTCTCGACGCTGACCAGTGTGGTGCTGCTCGGCTGGCGGCAGGAGCGCGGTGATCTGCGCGGCGCGGATGAACTCGACTCCCTGTTCAGCCGTGAAGGACTCTTTTTGATCAATAACTGGCTTTTCCTCGGCCTGACGGTGATCGTGTTATGGGGAACCTGGGCCGAAGCAGTTACAACCGTTATTCGCGATCTGGGTCTGCGTGACACGATCATCAATTACGGCGCGGAATATTACCCGCCCCGTGTGCGCTACCTGTTGATTGCCCTTTATATTCTGATGGGTGTGGCACCGTTGGCCGCGTGGCGGCGCTCTACCGCCAAAGCGCTGGGCCGCGCGATTGTGATCCCCACGCTGCTGGCGCTGGGTTTTCTTGCTATGCTCTATCTGGCCTATATCGACTGGAACCGCGTCTGGATCGGCATCAAGGACGTGGATTTGGGCATTGTGTCCGACGAACTGGGCGATACACTGACCGAACTGTTCTGGCCGCTGTTGGGCTATGGCCTGGTCGCTTTTGCCGGGTTCGCTACCCTGACCGAAATTGGGAAAGGGGTGGCGGCGCGGCACCGTCGCGGCGAGAACTATGGACGGGCGTTCATGGCGCTGGTCGGGCGGGACCGCCATCGTTATGGCGGCTACTTTATCCACCTGGGGATGGTTGTTTTGGGCCTGGGCGTCATCGGCAGCAGTGGTTTTCAACAGAGCCGCGCGATGCTGCTCAATCCCGGCGATACCGTATCGCTTGGCTCTTATGAAGTGCAGTATGAAGGGCTGACGCTGGCCGAAGCCGAAGATGGGCGCGGTATGGTGATCGCGCGGGCGAAAATTTACAAGGATGGTAAATTGATCGAAGACATCCGCCCCCGGCGCGATCTGTTCCTTGATCCGGCGGGTAACATCACCAACATCATGAGCATCCCCGACGCTCACAGCAGCCTGGCGGGAGATGTCTATGTGCGAATCGACGAAACCGGACAGCAGGTGCTGACCCACTTCAACGAGGGCAACCCGACGGTTAACCTGCGCGTTTATCTGAACCCGCTGATCAATTTTGTCTGGTTTGGCGGTGTGATTCTGGTGGTGGGAACGCTGGTCGCTATGTGGCCGTCACGCCGCCGCACGGCCCAGCCCGTTGTAACAGCGGCAGGACTTGAACAGGCAGGAGCAGGGCGCTGATGAACGGATCAAAGTGGGTTATTCGAACGATTATCCTCCTGGTGATTGCGGTCACGGCGATTGCGGTGGCCTCAGCCAGCGAATTTCATGCGGGCAACAATCAGGCAGATTCCTATTCCAGCGCCAACACGAATCTTCCGCCGGGCGTCACGCAGGACGCGGTGAATAAGGTCGCCAGCAAAATGTACTGTGATGTCTGCGAAGGCATCCCGCTGGACGAGTGCGAGAGCGTCACCTGTTCCGACTGGCGCGAGGAAATCGGGCGGCTGTTGGGCGAGGGCCAAACCGAAGACGAGATTCTGGATTATTTCATCGTGCGGTATGGCGATGATGTCTCCGGCATGCCGCGTGATCCGACGGATCGCGCCTTGTCTTTTGCTATTCCGTTTGGTGTATTTCTGATCATCGGCGGCATTGGGTTATATCAGGTGCTCAAACTGCGGCGGCGCGGCGCACCAGTCGCGCGGCGCTCGGAGGCGGCGGGGAAACGGGGGGCGCGCCCCGTCCCGGCGGATAGTGCGCTGGTGGAACGTTTGGAACGAGAATTAGAAGGATTTGAGTCATGAACGATGATGCGGTAGTTAAGCCGGACAATGAACTGCCCGATTGGTTGCAGCAGGCCGCCGGGGAAGAACCGCCCGAAGTGGCTGCCCCGGTCAAGCAGCGCTTTTCGACTTTTACCATTACTGCTGTGGTGCTGATCGTCGGCCTGCTGGCGGTGATCGGGTATGCGTTGTACCAGCGCGGGCTGTCGCAGCCGGAATCCGGCCCTGCGCCCGATTTTAGCCTGACTGTTTTCGAGTCCGATCAACTGGATCGCAGCGGCGAGCGGATTCAACTGGCCGATCTCACAGGGAGTGTGATTGTGCTGAACTTCTGGGCGAGCTACTGCGAACCCTGCAAGAAGGAAGCGGCCATGCTCGAAGCGCTGTGGCGTGAATACAAACCCCAGGGCGTGGTCTTTTTGGGCGTCAACACGGATGATGTCGAGAATAAAGCCCGCGATTACATGGCTCGTTATAATATTACCTATCCCAATGCACCTGATCTCGGTGAGCGGCTGGAAAACGACTATCGGATTACCGGCATCCCCGAAACCTTCATCATCGATGCCAATGGCGAGATCACCTTCCACACTGAAGGCGAGATCAGCGATACGACTTTGCGCCGCGAGATTGAAGCGGCACTCAAAGGTTGATCCTCTCCGGGGGATTTTGCGCGGCGTCTCAGGCTGAAGAGATGACTTTATGACTTCTGAATCGTTTTTTATCATGCTGGTGGTGGTGAGCGCGTTGGGCTTTTTTGTGGTCTTCCCGCTGTTGGAGCGCGATCCCGATACCCCGCGCCGCCGTGTACGCGGTACGCCTCGCCAGAAACAGGCGCTCGAAATTCTGACCGCGGAAAAACAGCGCGTGCTGCGCTCGATCCGCGATCTGGACTTTGACTATGATCTCGACAAAATCCCCTACTCGACCTATGCCAGCCAGCGCATCAACCTGTTTAAGCTGGCGGCGGCGATCACCGAACGGATCGATAGGATTGAAGCCGAAATTGTCGAGCAGGATCTGCGAATCGAAGCGGCGATTGCGGCGCTGCGCAATGGGCATCCCTCAGAAGACGTTCCCGCTGAAATGGTTGAAACGCAATAATTGATAGTTGTGAATCGAGCCTCGCCCCGGTCCCTCGCCCATCGTATCGTGGGAGGGGTGCGAGGTTTTTGGCACAAGGAATAAGCTATGCAAAAAGTGTTGATGGGGTGTTTTTTGGCCCTGCTGGTGCTCAGCGCGTGTGGTCTGAACACATCCGGTGAGCCGGACATTGTGAGCGAACAGGAAGTGAACGCGCCGCTGGCTACTGTGACCCCACTTCCGCCGGCACCAACGGTTGCCGCCACCGAAGAATCTGCGCCTGCTGCGGACTCAACCGAAGAAGTTCCCGTTGAGACGACAGAAGAGGCCGCCGATCAGACTGTCGGGCTTCCCGGCGATGTCAACCGGGGCCGCGATCTCTATATCCAGGAATGCGCCCAGTGTCACGGCGCGGACGACAGCGCCAATGGGCCATCGTTGGGAGGCATGGGCGAACGCGCCGCTACGCGGATCGAGGGTCTGGCGGCGGTAGATTATTTGCGCCAGTCGATTGTTGATCCGGGCGCGTATGTCGTCGATGGGTATTCCAACAGCATGCCCACTACCTACGCGGCGGCACTCAGCGACGATGACATTGCCAGCCTGATTAGATTTATCATGGAATTTACGCCCGAACTGATGATGGGTGGCGCGTCCAGCCCGTCAGCGGATACCACCACATCCGGCGAAGGTCATGCCGGAATGCTGACGGTCAGCGGTAAGCTGACGCAGGGGACGCCGGGCGGTGAGCCGGTTGGGGCTGGGCAGGAAGTCGATCTGTTCGTGATGAACTTTCTGATCGATGCCAATGGGCGCGAAGTCGGGAATTATACCACGACTACCACCGAAGATGGTTCGTTTGTGTTCAACGATGTGGCCCGCCAGCCGGGAAATATCTACATCATCGAACTGGATTATGCGGGGGTGCGGCAGTGGCAGTGGTCCTCGGCCATTGAAGGCACTGAAGAATCTGTGACGCTGGATGTCCCGGTGTATGAGCGAACCACCGACACCTCAAAACTGGTCATGACCTACAGCGAAATCCTGGTGAGTTATGCCCAGGTTTCGCGCGGGATGCTCGAAGTGCAGTGGTATATCAGCCTGATCAATTCGTCGCAGGATCATATTGTGGGCCTCGACGAAACCAGCCCCGGCGGGCGTTCGGTCAGTGTCAAAATCGAACTCCCCGTGGAAGCGACGGGCCTGGAAGTTGTGCCGACGCAGCACAGCGGCAGTTATGAAGAATCCGCCGATGGCAATGTGCCGCTGGTGCTTGATGTCTGGCCGATCCGTCCCGGCGAAAACCGCGTCACCGTGCTGCGTTTTTTGGTCCCCTACGAAGATGGGGCCGTATTGGATATGGGCACCGGCCTCCAGTTGATTGATGCCAGCGTGATGGTACCCAACGATACGGTCAAATTTGAGAGCGATCAGTTTGCCGACACCGGCGAAATCCGTTACCGCTCAGTAGTCAACAATACGGGTGGAATCGAGTATGTTGAGCTGGCGCAGGGCGAAGAATATAAGGACGACGATCCGACTCTGATCCGCGCTTACGATCTGGAAGACCCGCTTACGCCCGACCAGCGTATTATCTTTTCGCTGAGCGGCAAACCCACGCGCACCACAGTTGAAACCAATGAGGAAGACGGCGCGCGGGATATGCTGCCGTTGGTGCTGGGTGGTATCGGTGTGCTGCTCCTGGGGGTGGCTGGATTCCTGTGGTGGCGGCAGCGCCAGGCTGCGCCCATCCCTGCTGCGGGGAAACCGGCTGCGTCTGCCTGGGAACCGCCCAGCGGCGGCAAAAATGAACTGCTGCACGCGATTGCCAGCCTGGACAACGATTTTGAAGCCGGGCGCATGGATGAGGCTACCTATGAAGAACGGCGCGCCCTGCTCAAGGAACGCTTGCTCCCGCTGATGAACCAGGATGAATCGCCGGAATGATCGAAATTCACGGCTTGACCAAAATTTTTGGCGTGAATCCGGTGCTGCGCGGCCTGGATTTGAGCGTGCCGCGCGGCCAGTTTTTAACCCTGCTGGGGCCGAACGGCTCCGGTAAAACGACGCTGCTCCGCATTCTGGCGGCGCTGGCACATCCGACGGGTGGAACCGTGCAGATCGGCGGCTGGGATTTGCCGCGCGAAGCCGATTATGTTCGCGCCCAGTTGGGCGTTGTCAGCCATCTGCCGCTGCTCTATGACACGCTGACCGCCGAAGAAAACCTGCTGTTTTTTGCCCGGCTTTACCATCTCCCGGCTGCTGAACGGTCCGCGCGGGTGGAAGCGGTGCTGCGGCGGGTGGGCTTGTGGCGGCGGGCGCGCGATGTCGTGCGGACGTACAGCCGGGGCATGCAGCAGCGGCTGGCGATTGCCCGCGCCATTCTGCATAACCCGTCGGTTTTGCTGCTCGACGAACCCTATACCGGGCTGGATCAGGATGCCGCCGGGCTGCTCGATGATCTGCTGCACGAGGTGGCGGTGCAGGGGCGTACTGTCGTGATGACCACTCATGATCTGCGGCGCGGCTACGATCTTGCCAACCGGATCGTGATCCTCAGCCGGGGCAAGATCGCCTTTGACCAGTTGTGCAGCGAGATTGATCCCGAAACGCTGCCCGCGCTTTATGCCGGTGTCACAGGAGCGGCGACCACACGATGACGGCTGAATCCAAACCTCAAGCAGCAGTCCGCGCGCGCACGCGCCGCCCGATCACGCCCTACCTGCGCTCTGTCGGGGCCGTTGTCTGGAAGGACATCCGCGCCGAAATGCGCAGCCGTGAACTGATCAACTCGATGATCCTGTTCACGATTATGACGGTGCTGATCTTCAGCCTCGCGCTGGAACTCGACGCGAAATCCCGCCGCAGCGACAGCACGGTAGCCGGGATTTTGTGGGTGACGATTGCCTTCGCCGGAATTTTAGGCCTGGGGCGCAGCATGGCCTCCGAAAAGGATCGCGGCAGTCTGGACGCGCTGCTCCTGGCTCCCATCGCGCGCAGCGCCTTGTTTTTCGGCAAGATGCTGAGCAATCTGCTGTTTGTGCTGGTGGTCGCGGTGGTATTGATGTTTCTGCTCACCGTGCTGTTCGATGCGACGGTGATCCGCCCGCTGGTGCTGCTGATGGTGCTGCTTGGCAGCATCGGGTTTACGACGGTGGGCACGCTGGTATCGAGTATGAGCGTGCATGCCCGCGCGCGTGAGACGCTGCTGCCGATTTTGCTGCTGCCGGTGGTGCTGCCGGTGTTGATCAGCGCCGTGCGCGGAACCAATGCGCTGCTGAACGAACTGCCCTCCGAAGACTGGATGCCCTGGCTTCAACTGCTCGTGATCGCCGATCTGCTTTATCTGGCGGCGGCCTATTGGTTATTCGATTTTATTGTGGAGGAATGACCTATGACGTATTCGGCGCAACGTACCCGAACGCTGCGTGGACTGACTTACGCTTCGATTGCTCTGCTGGCGCTGGCGCTGCTCATGAACTTTGTATATGTCGGGCCGGAAAAGCTTCAGGGCGAAGTGCAGCGCATTTTTTACGTCCACCTGGGATCGTTTGTCGCAGCCTTTATTGCC
This sequence comes from uncultured Anaerolineaceae bacterium, assembly GCA_964472565.1. Lineage (GTDB taxonomy): Bacteria > Chloroflexota > Anaerolineae > Aggregatilineales > Aggregatilineaceae > DATAMF01. The sequence goes on along the minus strand of CAYYNB010000038.1, from coordinate 34,938 downwards.
TTTGGCGCGGCCCTGTTCGCCGGACTCGCCTATCTGCGCACTCGCGACCCCAAATGGGATACGCTCGGCCTCGCCAGTGTGGAAGTCGGGCTGGGCTTTTCGATCATGATGATCGTCACCGGGATGGCCTGGGCGCGTCCGATCTGGAATACGTGGTGGACCTGGGACCCGCGCCTGACCAGCGTTACGATCATGTGGCTGGCCTACGCGGCTTATATGATGCTGCGCGGCGGAATCGAAGACCCCGAACGCCGCCGCCGTTTTGCCGCTGCTTATGGCATCATCGCCTTTGCCAGCGTGTTGTTCACCATCATCATTATCCGCGTCCGCCCCGACACCATCCATCCGGTAGTGGCTGGACCGAGCAAAGCCGATCCCACCGGCGGCTTTGATGTGACGCCGCGCATCCGCAACACGTTGTTTTTTAACCTGTTCACCTTCAGTGTGATCGCCTGCACCCTGATCTGGTACCGTATCCGGCTGGAGAATATGTCGGAACGCGTGCTGCGGCACAAAATGCAGGTTCTTTCGGATTAGCGCGGCCCTGTGGAATTGGAGAGTGATCGAATGCGATCTGTACGCATAACGTTCAGTTTAGTTGTTGTACTGCTGCTGCTGTCTAGCGCGGCGGTGGTGTGGGGTGCGCCGCGTTGGCAAGCAGGGGAGGCGGCTCCGCAGGTGGTGCAGACCAATCCGGCGGCGCGTGGTGATTTTTATATTCACGATGACGTGTCTTTCTACTTCGATCAGATCATGGATCACGCCTCAGTTGAAGCCGCTTTCAGCATCGAACCGGCGGTTAAAGGCCGCTTCTCGTGGCGTAACGCCGAAAACGAACAGGAAGAGCAGGCCTCGGCGGTGCGCTTTATCCCCGATGACTACCTGGATCGCTCGACGACCTACACCTTCACCATCGGCACGGGCGCACAGTCGGCGGATGGTGTCCCGCTGGCGGAACCGTTCACGCTCGAACTCAAAACCGCCTATTTTGGCAATCACCTGGATTATATGGGGATCGGTTACGCAGTGATTGCGCTTGTGTTGGGCGGAATGGTGCTCTGGTTGTTTATGCGCTTCCAATCACTGCGCCGTGAAGAACAGTTGATGGCGCAACTGGAAGCCGAAGATCGGGCCGCAGGTGGAGATCGAGTCGCGGCGGCGGTTGGCGCGGTGGAAGCGCAGTCCCGCCCCGAAGTTGCAGCCCCCGGCGTCACCGATATGGTTGCGCCGTCGGAGCGCGGGCGAAACACACCGCCGGGAATGTAGCCCGCGATCTGAGATCCAAACACGAAACAAAAACACCGCCGATCAAACGATCGGCGGTGTTTTTTTGGTGGAGGTGTCGGGAGTCGAACCCGAGTCCGAAAGATTCACGCCCAAACATCTACAAGCTTAGTCGGTGTTTAGCATTCGCAGCGTGGGGAACCTACACCGGCACGAGGTGGTCCACGCGCTAGCCGATGGTGTCTTTGCGGCGGCTTATCGGCATCACCTCCGCGCACCCTGTTCTTTGTTACGCCTGCTTGCCACCCGAACAGGTACGGTTAGGGCAGACGGACGACCCTCAGGTCATCTGTGTCTGTCTCACTGACTAGGCAGCGAGAGCGAGACGGTTTGTGCTCGTATTGGCACTTAATGGTTTGCTCAGGATTAACGAGGTTTGAGCGCCTCGGCTTGCAGTCTGAACGCAGCCTCCCCCGTCGAAGCCTGTCACCCCCAGACTTATGCCTATTATACCAGACTTCCCCGGCTTTAAAATGGTTTAATTCAAAGAAACGCGTTAGAACTAAATCGCTCACCTGACGAAAGGAGCGCACTGTGCTGCATTGGTTCGATTATGCCGAAGTTTATCCGGGCCACACCATCGCGGGGACGATCAAAGTGCTGCGCCAACTGCACAGCTCTCAGTTGGATAACCACCGCGATATTCTGGTCTATCTGCCGCATGCCCAGGGCGGCCAGCGCTACCCCGTGATCTATTTCCACGACGGACAGAATCTATTCGATCCTGCCACCAGTTACGCGGGGGAATGGTGCGTGGATGAAACGCTCGAACAGTTCGCCGCCGAAGGCATCGAAGCGATTGCGGTGGGCATTCCGAACGCGGGTGAGATGCGGATGAGTGAGTACAGCCCCTATAAGCATGAGACGTTTGGGGCAGGCGGGCTGGGCGATCTGTATCTGGCCTTTATCCGCGATACGGTCAAGCCGCTGATTGATGAGTCTTTCCCGACGATCTCGACACGTGAATCGACGGGCATTATGGGATCGTCAATGGGTGGGCTGATCAGCCTCTATGCTTTTTTCCGCTTCCCCGATACGTTCGGTTTTGCGGGGATGATGAGTCCCGCCCTGATGATCAACCCGGAAATCTTCGATTTTGTACAGTTCGCGCCGTTTGAGCCGGGGCGCTTGTATGTGGATGTCGGCACGCGTGAAGTGCCTGAAGCGGATGAAAATTACGCGGGGATGCGAGCGCACCGGGTGACATCCGAATTATATCTGGAAGTAGCCCGTCGCCTGCGTGATCTGCTGCTGGCGAAAGGGTATGCGCGCGATCTGTTGTATATCGAAGAAGAAGGCGCGATCCATCACGAGGATGCCTGGGCGCGCCGTCTGCCTGACGCCCTGCGGTTTCTGCTGAAGCGGTAAGAAACGGCACTGGCGCGTACAGCCCCTCGCGCTATACTTCGTTGCATGATTAAGCGTGTCTGTTTTCTGACTTTTATTTTTCTCCTCACCGGATTCCTGGTGTCGTGCGGCACCATCAGCGACACCATCGGGAGCCGCCGCACGGTGACGCCAACTGGAGTCGCGTTTGAGCCGACGTTGCGCGGGTTTGCCTCGGCCACACCGGGCGGACGGTTATCAGTTTGGCTGATCACGCCCACCGGACAGGCCGCGTTAGATGTAAACGGCACCCCGTCCACACCGATACCCGGCGCGCAGCCTGTCGGTCCGGCGGCTACCGCCACCGCCGCCCGCGCCACCATCGAAGCGGCTACGGCCACCGCCGCGGCCCCGGCCTATGCGCCCTACTACCAGCCCAACGAATGCCCCCAACCCGGATCACCTGCGCCGCCCCCGGCTCCTACCAGTTTCAGCCAATACAGCGAAGTAATCGGGCGCTACCTCTCCAACGGCGGCACATCGACGGTGCTGGAAGCCATGCTGCGCAACTGGGGCGCGATCACCGATACGGGCGGCATGGTGCAGGCCGACACCGATATTACCGGCGATGGCGTACTGGAAATAATCGTTACGCTGTTCAACCCGCAGACCTACAACACTGATGCGCCGCTGAACGCGGGCGAACTGCTGGTCTACGGCTGCGACAGCGGCGGCTACCGCCTGTTTTATGCCACCACCTTTAATTCCTCGGTTGCCATCCCGCGCATGCTGCGGGTGGGCGATATGAACACCGATGTCAAAAACGAACTCGTGTTTTTCACCGAAACCTGCGGGCAGGGCGGCTGTTATAAAGAGGGCAAAATCCTCAGTTGGAATTCCATCGTTGGCATATTTGAGGAAATCAACAACGGCCAGATCATCGCCATCAATGGGCGTATCGGCATTGCGGATGTGGACAACGATGGCATCCTCGAACTGACCGCGCAGATCAACCCGCCCGGCACGACCTCGGCGGGACCGCCGCGCAGCGTGTTGGATACCTGGGACTGGAACGGGATGCAGTATGTGTTGGCGTTGCGCCAGGAAGAAGAACCCCGCTACCGGATTCACGCCGTGTATGAAGCGGATGATCTGCTGCGCGCCGACGAATGGCGTCCGGCGATTAATGCCTATGCTGCGATGCGCGATAACAGCAAGCTGCTGTCGTGGACGATGGCGGGTGAATACGAGGTCTTGCGCGCCTATGCCGCCTTCCGCATCATGATCACCTATGCGCTGCTGAAAAATGCCCGCGCCGAAGACTGGTTTAACGTGCTGCAAAGCGAGAACCCGGCGGGCACAGCGGGCAGCGGCTTCGCGGCGATGGGCACGACCTTTATGGATAATTTCCGAGCGACGGGGGATGCACGGGCGGCTTGTGCCCAGGCGATCAGTGTCGGCGCGGCCCAACCGAATGTCTTAAGCGTCCTGAACGGGTACGGTTACTCCAACCGCACCTATACACTCAACGATCTCTGCCCGTTTTAGCGTTGGGGATGAACTGCCATGAACACGCGCATTAAAGCGACCTCCGATCAGATTGCAGACTTTTGCCGGAAGAACCATATTCGGCGGTTCGCATTTTTCGGATCAGTCTTGCGAGATGATTTTCACTCCGACAGCGATATTGATGTATTGGTTGAGTTTGAGAACGGCCATACACCGGGGTTCATTCGTTTGGCAGGGATGGAATTGGAATTATCCAAACTGCTTGACCGCCGCGCCGATATTCGAACGCCTGCCGAACTCAGTCGTTACTTTCGACAAGAAGTGATTGATCTTGCTCAGGTCCAATATGAACAGCGATGATCTGGTGCGTTTGCTGCATATGCTTGAGGCGTCACGTGAAGCAGTTGAGTTTCTGAAGGACCAACAGCGCGACGTCTTAAACCAGGATCGGAAACTTGCGTTGGCGCTGGTTAAGGATATTGAAATAATTGGCGAGGCGGCTTCGAGAGTCTCAGAAGAATGCCAGCAAAATTACGCACAAATTCCGTGGCCGCAAATTATTGCCATGCGAAACCGTCTTATTCATGCTTACTTTGAGATTGATTTAGAAATCGTCTGGAAAACTGTGACTGAAGACCTGCCGCCGCTTATTATCGAACTTGAGAAGCTAATCCCACCGGAATCACTTGCATGAAACTCCAGGACTTTTTTCGCGACCATAACGAAGACATTATCACCCTGCTTGAAGACTTAGTGCGCCTTGAATCGCCAACCAGCGATAAATATGCCGTCGATCAACTTGGCAATTTTATCGTGGAGCAGTTGGAAGAAACGGGGGCGCAGATCGAAATTTTCCCCCGCCGTGAGGTTGGCGACATCATTTATGCTGCCTGGAATGGGGGCGTTCCCGGCAAACCTATTTTACTCCTGTGTCACATGGATACGGTGTGGCCGGTGGGGACGTTGGCCGATATGCCCCTCTGGCGCGATGGTTCCCGCCTGTATGGTCCCGGCATCCTCGATATGAAAGCCGGAATTGCGATTGCGCTTAAAACGATTGGCCTGCTGCGCCAGCATGGGGGTTTGCCGCGCCGCCCGATCTGGGCCTTGTTCACCACCGATGAAGAAAAAGGCAGTGAACATTCCTGTGATTTGATCCAAAAAGTCGCGGCGAATGCGGGGCTGGTCCTTGTGTTGGAACCGGCCACCGAAGGCGAGACGGTCAAAACGGCGCGGCGCGGGATGGCGCGTTTTACCGTGTATATCGAAGGCCGCCCCTCCCATTCCGGGGATGATCCCGAAAAAGGGCTGAACGCCATTCACGAAGCCGCCTACCAGATTTTGCGCATTCTCGAATGGGACTCGCCCGAAAACGGCACCAATGTCGCGGTGAACATGATCAGCGGCGGCACGGCGGCCAACATCATCGCGCCCACTGCCGAATTTCTGGTTGATATGCGTTTCACTCGTCAGGATGAATGTGATCGGCTCGTCGATCTGATCAACCATCTCACCCCGGTGATTGAAGGTGTTCGGATTTCGGTGAAGGGGCGGGTGGGGCGTCCGCCGATGGAGCGTAACGACCTGATGACGCGCACCTATGCGCAGTATGCGGAACTGGCCTGGCAGATGGGTCTGCCCACCGGCGAGACGCTGACGGGTTCTGGCAGCGATGCCAATTTCACCGCCGCGCTGGGCATTCCCACGCTGGATGGGCTTGGTGCGCGTGGTACGGGGATGCATGCCGAAGATGAACATGTGCTGATCACCAGCCTTCCCCGCCGCGCGGCGCTGCTGGCGACCATCCTCCAGAACTGGCACATGGACGAGGATCATGCCGGAAACCGCCCCGCAAGTTTATGATCGCCTCTGGCGCGAAGGGCTGGCGCTGTTCCAGGCGGGCCGCGTGCGGACCGATCCGCACTTGCTCGCCTGGGATGCGGATACCCGGCGCGGCCTCACCCTGGTTATCCGTCCTGATGTTGGGGTGTGTGCTCAAATCGCCGCCCTGATCGACGCGGTGCGCGCCATTGCCCCCGATCAATATTTCTACCATCCCGCCGAACTGCATATCACCGTCCTTTCCCTGATCAGCGCCGTGCCCGATTTCGCGCCGGATGCGGCCCTGTTGAACACCTGGCGGGACGCGCTGGCGGAGGTGCTGCGCGGGGTCGAGCCGTTCCCCCTGCGCTTGCGCGGTGTGGTCGCCAGCCAGGATGCCGTGATCGTCTGCGGCCACGACGATACCGGAGCCTTACAAGCGCTGCGCGATGCCCTGCGCCACCAGCTCCCGCCGAGTCTGCGCGGCGCGATGGAGCGGCGTTATCCAACTGTCACCGCGCACAGCACTATTGTGCGTTTCCAGACGCAGCCCGCCAACCTGCCCGAACTGGTCCGTTTTCTGACGGCGGTGCATGATCGTGATTTTGGTTGTTCGTTGGTCGAACACCTTGAATTCACCTTCAATGATTGGTATATGTCTCACAAGCGCACTACGCTACAGGCGCGTTATGATCTCAGGAGTGGATGATGCGGCTGGCGATTCTGTCTGATATTCACGGTAATCCCTTAGCGCTCGATGCGGTGCTGGACGACATCCAGCGCGCGGGCGGGGTCGATGGGTATTGGCTGCTTGGTGATTTTGCGGCGCTCGGATATGATCCGGTGTCTGTGCTGGAGCGGATCATCCTGTTACCCAATGCGGTTTTTGTGCGCGGCAACACCGATCATTATGTGGCGACGGGCGAACGCCCCGATCCTATACCGGATGAGGTGCGCACCGACCCGACGCTGCTGCCCCGGCTGATGGATGTCGTCGCCAGTTTTGCCTGGACTCAGGGTTATGTGACAGCGCATGGCTGGCTCGATTGGCTGGCGAACCTGCCCATTGAACAGCGCCTGACCCTGCCCGATGGCACGCGGCTGTTGGGCGTCCATGCCTCGCCGGGGCGCTATGATGGTCCCGGCCTCAACCCGACGATGGGGGATGAGGAAGTTCGCGCCCGGTTTAGCGGCTGCGAAGCCGATCTGGTGGTCGTAGGGCATGTTCACCATCCCCAGGATCGCCGCCTGGATGGTTTGCGTCTGGTGAATGTGGGCAGCGTCAGCAATCCGACCCGCCTCGATCTCCGCGCGCAGTATGTCCTGCTCACGGCGGACGAAGCGGGCTATCAGGTCGATTTTCGCGCGGTGGAGTATGATCGCTCCGCTGTTCTGGATGCGCTGCGCCGTTCGTTTCATCCAACCCAACACTATTTGACGGCCTTTTTCGAGGGCAAATTTACCCCTGATTGGTTACAAGCGAGAGACTCAACATGACCGACCTGCTGGCCTACTTCACCGAACGTACTCCCGAAATGCTTGAACGGCTCATTGAGCTGGTTGAGATTGAAACGCCCACCCCCAGCAAGCCCGATGTGGACCGGCTGGGCGAGCATCTCACCACGCTCTGCCGCGAACTCGGCGGCGCTGTGACCACCTATCCCCGCGAACAGGTCGGTGATCTGCGGATCGCCGTCTGGAATGCGGATGCACCCGGTAAGCCAATCATGCTGCTCTGCCACATGGATACCGTGTGGCCGTTGGGTACGCTCTCAACCATGCCGGTCCGCGAGGACAGCGGCTTGCTCTTTGGCCCCGGCGTAGCCGATATGAAAGGCGGTATTGTCGTTGCGCTGGAAGCGATTCGCGGCCTGCGGGATCGCGGTGAACTGCCCAACCGCCCGATCTGGATTTTTTTCAACAGCGACGAAGAAACGGGCAGCCTGAACAGCCGCGCTTTGATCCACGAAAAAGCGGCGGAAGTTGGGCTGGTCCTGGTGATGGAACCCGCCACCGCCGAAGAAGCCTTCAAAGCGTGGCGTAAAGGATTTGCGCGTTATACCATCACCGCACACGGACGCGCTTCCCATGCGGGGCAGGCTCCCGAAAATGGCATCAACGCCGTGATCGAAGCCGCGCACCAGGCGGTTTTCCTGCACAGCCTCAACGATTACCCGAACGGTACGTCCGTCTCTGTGACCACCGTTCAGGGCGGCTCCGCGATCAACGTGATTCCCGCCGAAGCGGTGTTAGGCGTCGATGTCCGCTTCCTGAAAATGTCCGAAGCGCAGCGCGTTGACGAAGCGATCCGCCGCCTGACGCCGGTGCTGCCCGGCGCACAGCTTACGGTTGAGGGCGGCATTGATCGCGGCCCAATGGAGCGCGATGCACAGATGATCCGCGTCGTGCAGCAGGCCCAGGCGTTAGGCCGCGCGCTGGGCATGGAACTGCCCGAAGATGGCAGCGGCGGCGGCAGCGATGGCAACTTCACCGCCGCGCTGGGCATTCCGACGCTGGATGGGTTAGGTCCGGCAGGGCTTGGCCTGCATGCCGCGCACGAACAGTTACAGATTCGCACACTGCCGCGCCGCGCCGCGCTGCTCGCCAAAATTCTGACCGATTGGGATATGAGTCTCATCTAGCCATGAACCGCGTTTTAGACTGGATCAGCTATGGGGCCGGATTTATTGTTCGAATGTCGATCCGGTTGGCGCTGCTGATCGTATTTTTGTTGATGTTCAATTCCGAAGACCAGCAGGACACCAGCCTGACCGGGCGCGCAACGGCCCTCTCGCGGGACTATCTGTTTGATTATGTCGATTGGGAAGTTCGCGCCCTGTGGGACAAGGTGAAGCAGGAACTGCTCGGTGTCCACCCGTTTCTCGATCCCCAGACCGAGCGCGAAGTTGTGCTGGATTTTATCGAGAAGCTGAGCCGTGTGCAGGTTATCGAAGACGAGATCGCGCGTTTTTATGCCGATCCCAATGTGGACGATCCCCACGCGGCCACCGCCCAGCTTCGCGCCCAGCGTAACGGCCTGCGCGACGAGTTAGCCGACAATCAGCGTTTGGCCGAGGGGATCATCGAAAATCAGGTATCCTCAGTGCTGATCGAGGAGGGCTTTGGCTGGCTGGATCAGGTGCTTCCGCCCGTCTCGATGCACTTCAGCGCTCTCCCGATGGTCCTCATTCTTTCTCCCCGTGACCATATCGACTTCACCGCCGATCTCAAATTGGTCTATATGACGGTTGAAGAACGCGCCGCCCTGGAAGCCGAAATCGACTCGGAACTGGGTGTTTCTTCGTTGATTGAACCCATCGGCGGGATGAGTCTCTACCCATCCATGATCGAAGAACCCGACTACCCGCCCGAATATTTGAATTACAACCTTGCCTGGGCCATCGAAGTCACCGCCCACGAATGGTCCCACCACTATCTTGCTTTTTATCCGCTGGGCCTGGAATACAGCGTTTTGCCGGAAACGCAGATTATCAACGAGACGGTAGCGACCTTCTTTGGTCGCGCGATTGCCGCCAAAGTCATGCAGCGCTTCTATCCCGACCTCAACCCGCCGGGCCGGAGTTCGTTTTTGTCGCCTGCCCCAACCTTACCCGCCCCGGCCACCGATCCCGACTTGCCGCCGCCCTTCGATTATGGCAGCGAGATGGCCTACACCCGCGCCACCGTGGACTTTTTGCTGTGGCAGGGGCGCATCGAGGCCGCCGAAACCTTTATGGAATACCAGCGCCGCGAATTTGTGCGTCACGGTTATTCAATTCGCAAACTGAATCAGGCATACTTTGCCTTTCACGGCGGCTACCAGGGATCGCCGGGCGCGGGCGGTGTCGATCCCATTGGCCCGGCGGTTGAAGAAATCCTGTCGCTCAGTCCCGATCTGGAACAATTTCTGATCACACTGCGCGGTGTCACCAACCGCACCGAATTGTTAGCCGCGTTGGAGATCGCCCGCGACTAATCAAAGGGGGTCATTGATGGACTCGGAATTGATCATCGCCCTGGGTACCCTCGTCGCCACCATTATTCTCGGCATTCTCGCCCAAATTCTGCCCTGGTATCGTTCGCCGCAGTTGGAAGTTGATTTCAAAAACCGGGAACCGTTCTGCCAGCACTACCCGCCCGGTTATTGGATACGGCTGGAAGTGCGCAACAAGGGTCAGAAAACCGCTCACCATGTCACCGGGTCGCTGATCGAAATCCGCCGCGCCGATTATACGCTGCTGCCGCTGCGCAGTTTTTTCGACCTGAACTGGTGTGTCACCGAAGAACCCGTTCCTGTCTCACTCCGTCCATCCGAAAAAAGTTTTCTCGATCTGGTCGTTATCCGCGAAGACAACCCCGACACCCTGCGCATTCAGACTTCCATCCCCGCCCAACAGCGCCAGAGCAGTCTCCCGCGTGATACCTACTTTTTCTGCGTCGAAGTCTATGCCGAAGACGCCAAACCCGCGAAGGCACTCTATCATGTGACATGGCCTGTCGCGGGCATGGATCAGATTCGGATGCGCCGCATTCGCGGGATCGAGCGCGATCTGCTGCGGTTCGGTTTACACCCGCTTAAAAAGTAAACTCCGTCACCGGAATATCGTTGACGATGGCTTCCCGCAGATCGCGCAGCGTGTATTTCATCCAGTCATTCATCGCGCCTTCACGCCCCAGCGCGATAAAAAACAGCATCTGGCGGTATTTCAGGAAGGTATGCAGCCGTCCCAGCCAGCCATCCGGCAGCGTGTAGGCGCGCTGATAGCCTTCCATAAAATTCGTTGCCATCGTCTCCGCCACCGCCAGCCGGACGCGGGGCGCGGCGTGCCGCTGTTCCCAGAACGGGTGAAACAGCGCGATCCCGATGTCTGTCATGAACCAGTGATGATCGCACACGTCGAAATCCAGCATGGTCAACTGTCCATCGTCTACCAGCATATTATCGACGTGTGGATCGTTGTGAATCAGCCCGAAGGCATCCGGCGGGGTGGGCAGCGTCCGCAGGTGATCGCCTAACTGCCGCCATTTTTCACCTACTGCTTCATCCGCGCACCATGTCGTGAACAGCGCGTGTTCTTCGGCCCAGGTATTGATCGCCTTGCCACCCGTATACCGGGCTGACAGTGCGTGCATCTGCCCGATTAACTCGCCCCACCGCTGGAAGAACACCGGCTTAAAATCCTCTGGATCGTGGTAATTCAGATGTCGCCCCGGCGCTTTCAGGGTGGTTGTCACTGCCCAGGACTGCCCGACCTCTTCCACACATTCGACCATTTGCCCGCTCGCTGACGGCACATACGCCAGCACCCGCACACCGCCCGCCCGCAGATAATTCACAAACTCGATCTTCTCACGTGTGATATGCAGTTGATCCGGCTCGACCGGCATAAACTTCAAAAATACGGTTTGTTCGCCCTGTTGTCCTTCATACACCACCCCATCCGGCGCGCCGCCCCGTTCCAGCAGCCGAAGTTGTGCCGTGTCGAGCGTAAACTGCGCCGCTCCCGCCTTCAGTACCGCTTCCGTAATCTGGAGCATTTTCCCCTCCGCACAATAGCCACGTACCCGCTGATTATGCCTCACCACGCCCGCCCCAATTCACCGAAAATTTGAGGCGTTAGGGAGCGGCGCGGTATACTATGTTGTTGATCCGCCCACCAATTTAATCTGTCAATCTGCCTATCCCAATTGCTTGCCGCCGCGCCCACGTCACGCCATAATTAGCTCTATGGCAATTCAGACGATCAAACATGGCCGAATCACGTGGACCAACATTGAACGGATCACACCGCAGGACATTCAGGTCTTGCAGGGTACTTATCCCCATTTCCATCCCCTGGACCTGGAAGACCTGCAAAGCCGTATCGAACGCCCCAAAATCGACGAGTACGAAGATTACCTTTTTGTGGTGATGCATTTCCCGCTCTGGGACCCCGTGCAGCGCATCAGCCGCGCCTCTGAGGTGGATCTGTTTGTCGGCACCAATTATCTGATCACGGTCAGCGATGGCTCGCTTAAAACCCTGCGCCACTTTTTTGAGCAGTGCCAGAGCAACGAACCCGTGCGCGATCAGTTTATGGGGCGGGGGGCCAGTAAAATTTTTTACGGCGTCATCGACCGTCTGGTGGACTATATTCTGCCGATCTTATACAAAGTTGACGCCAATATCCGCGAGTTGGAAGAAGAAATTTTTGAGCAGGACTCGCGTAAAGTCATGCAGGACTTGTCATTTATCCGGCGTGATATTATTGCGCTGCGCCGCATCATTCGCCCCCAGATTTCCATTGTGGAAAATCTCGAAAATGTGGATCGTCCCTTTATCCGCGAAGACCTGGATGTGTATTTTGGCGACATTCTTGACCATTTGCGCAAAGCGTATGATATTGTGGAAGACCACCTGGAAGTGATCAACGGTCTGTCCGACACGGCGGCGACTCTGGTGACATACCGCCTGAACGAAGTGATCCAGATTCTGACTGTGATTTCGGTGATCATGCTGCCGCTGACACTGGTGAGCGGTGTGTTTGGGATGAATGTCGGCCTGCCGTTCCAGGATCATCCCAACGGTTTTGCCATTGTGGTCTGTATGATGTTTGGCATTGGGATTTCAATGCTTCTCTACTTTCGTCATCGAGGATGGTTGTGAAGTCCGAGCTAAAACCTGCCGATTACATTCGGCGCACGACGGAATTACGGCGCTTGGTGGATCGTATCCGCAACCAATCGCTGCTGGCTGTCGATACTGAATCGAACAGCCTTTTTGCCTACTACGAGCGTGTTTGTCTCGTCCAGCTTTCGACGCGTGAACAAGACTTCATTGTAGACCCTCTCGCGCTCGACAATCTGAATCCATTGGGGGAACTGTTGGCCGACCCGTCGGTTGAAATTGTGTTCCATGCCGCCGAATACGACATTATCACCCTCAAACGCGATTTTAAATTCACCTTCAGCAGCGTGTTCGATACCATGCTGGCGGCGCGCATCTGCGGCTGGGAGAAAGTCGGCCTGGGCAACATTCTGGCCGAGCAGTTCGGCATCCTGGTCGATAAAAAATACCAGCGGGCCGACTGGTCCGAGCGTCCGCTGCCGCCCAATCTGCTGCTCTACGCCCAGATGGATACCCACTATCTGCCCGATCTGCGGGACCGTCTGGTGAACGAGTTAGAAAAGGCGGGGCGGTTGGAAGAAGCCCGCGAAATTTTTGCCGATCTGCCCAACCTTGCGCCCGCTGAACATCATTTTGACCCGGAGGGCTTCTGGCGTATCGGCCAGATTCAGGACCTCAAGCGTAATCAGTTGGCCCTGGTTCGCGAGCTTTATCTTCTGCGCGACGAACTGGCCCGCCGCCGCAATACGCCGCCCTTCAAAGTGTTCAGTGATCAGGTGATCGTCGAACTGGCCCGGATCGCGCCGCGCCGCCTGGAAGACCTGTACGCGGTCAAAGGGCTGTCCGCTTCGCTGGTCCGCACCTATGGCGACCAGTTGATCCAGGCCATCGGGCGGGGGCGTGTCGCGCCGGTACCACGTCCGCCGCGTTTGCGCCAGCCCATCGATCCCGACGTGCAGCTTCGTTACGAAGCGCTCCACGAATGGCGTAAAACCCGTGCCGCCGAACGCGGTGTCGAATCCGATGTGATCATCCCGCGCGGCACCATGTGGGCGTTGGCGCGGCGTGTTCCCAAAACCTTAGAAGAATTAGAAAACATCCCAGGGCTGGGTCCCTGGCGGCGCGCGGAATATGGCGCTGAATTGCTGGCTTTACTGCACCGGCAGTGAGGCTTTTTTCCAACGGTAGACTAAGTTTGGTTAACAACCAACGGGGGTTTGACCTATGAAAATCACGTTTCATGGCGCGGCGCGTACGGTGACAGGTACGCAGCATCTCATTGAAGTCAACGGTCAGCGCATTTTGCTGGACTGCGGCCTCTACCAGGGACCGCGACAGGCCTCATTCGAGCGCAATCGTAATCTGCCCTTCGACGCCTCACGGGTGGATGTGCTGGTGCTCAGCCACGCGCACATCGACCACAGCGGCAATATTCCCAACCTCGTCAAGAGCGGTTTCCGGGGTGATATTGTCTGCACCTTCGCCACCCGCGATCTCTGCTCCACCATGCTTATGGACAGCGGGCATATCCAGGAAAAAGACGCCGAATTTGTCAACAAAAAAGGCTCCCGCCGCGCTGAACCCCCGGTGGAACCGCTCTATACCGTAGAAGACGCGGTCAACAGCCTCGAATATTTCAACGCCATCGGCTACCACCGTCAGCGCGAAATTTCCCCCGGCGTTTATGTCACCTTCATCGATGCCGGTCATATGCTGGGTAGCGCTATCGTGGTGCTCGACATCGAAGATCGCGACGCCGGGCGTGATGTGCGCCTGGTCTTCAGCGGTGACTTGGGCCGTGAGGGTATTCCCATCATCCGCGATCCCGAAACCGTCGATCATGCCGATGTGCTGATCCTCGAAAGCACCTACGGCAACCGCCTGCACGAACCCTATGAAGACTCGGAAAAGCGCCTCGAAAAGATCATCAAGGATACCTATAAACGCGGCGGCGCGATCATCATCCCCTCCTTTGCTGTCGGACGCACCCAACAGTTGGTCTACACCCTGCACCGCCTCATCAATCAGGCCGACATCCCGCCCATTCCCATTTATGTAGACAGCCCTCTTGCCGTCAACTCGACGGCGGTTTTCCGGCTCCACCCTGAAGCCTACGACGCTGAAATCCGCCAGTTTATGCTCGAAAACGGCGATCCGTTTGGCTTTGAACAGCTTCACTACACCCATTCGACTCAGGAAAGTAAGGAACTCAACTTCAAGCGCGATCCGTTTATCGTCATCAGCGCCAGCGGCATGGCTGAAACAGGCCGCATTTTGCACCATCTCCGCAACCGGATCGGCGATCCCAACAACACCATTCTGATCGTCGGGTGGCAGGCCCCCGACACTCTGGGCCGCCGTCTTGTCGAGCATGAACCTGTGGTGAAGATTTTCGGCGAAGAGCACGATGTTCGCGCCCATATCGAAGTTCTCAATGGGTTTTCGGGCCATGCGGATCGGGATGAACTGCTCGCCTGGGCCAGAGCCATCACCAAACGTCCCCAGCGAACCTTCCTCGTGCATGGCGAAGATGAATCCTTCACCGCCTTAGCCCAGAGTCTGGCAACGGAGGTGGGCTACGAAAACGTCACCATTCCCGACCTGCACCAGGGATTTGTTATCTGATTTTCGCTCTGATTTCCGCACAGCCCGGCCCTCCACCGGGCTGTTTTAGGCCGATCCAAGAAAATAATTCCCCCATCCTGGGGTTTGACTCCCCTTCCCTCAGGGAAGGGGCAATGGGGTAAAGAAAATATTGGCGTAGCCTTATGAAAAATTATTCAATTTTGTTTTTATAAACATTATTTATAAAGTATAATAAGAAGAGGTAGTGCTTTATGCTACCTTAATCTTATGGGTGCCCTATGAATACCATATCCTCCCTCTGGGATCACTGCACACGCCCCCCGGATACGCTTCCCCTGGTTGAACGGCGTTATGCCCAGTTGACTGCCGCCTTGCTGCTGACGATTATGCTGCTGGGCGTCCTGTTGGGAATTCTTTTCGAATGGTTCATTATTGGTTCCGCCTTTTGGGGTAGTCAGGATTTTTGGCTCACTGCCGTAAGTTTGCTGCTGCTGTTCGTTGGCTATCTCTTCAGCCGCACGCCCCGTTACAAAATAGGAGCCTATCTGCTCGTCCTGGCGACTCTCGTGGGGATTTGGTCGTTGGCCTTGCCGGTATCGCGTCCGCAGGATCGCTTCTTTCTGGTCTACATGGCGCTGCCCATCCTCCTCAGCAGTATGCTGCTTTCCATGCGGGCAACCGTGCTCCTCTTTTTTATCGAAATCATCACCATGTATTTGATGATCGGTGAATCGGTTCGGATATTTTTGGACGAAGGGTGGAGCGGTTTTTTACTGAATATCACGCTGCTGGTGATCCTCGGTACATGGCACCGTAACCAGATCGAAAAGGATCGTCAGGCCGAACTGCTCGACAGTTTTTCCCGTTATCGCCAGCTTGTTGAGTTGTCCCCCGTCGCCATTACGCTTTCCGTCGGCAACCGCCTGGTTTATACCAACCCCGTCGGCTTGCAGTTGTTTGGCGCGACCAGCCTCGATCAGGTTGTGGGGCGCGATATTGCTGCTTTTGTCCATCCCGACTCGCTGCCTCTTCTCCAGTTGCGTTTCCGTAGTATAAGCCCTTCCGATCTGTCCCCGGTTGAAATGCAGATTGTGCGCCTGGATGGGGGTGTGCTCGATGTCGAAATTTCAGGCATCCAGACCACCTATCAGGATCACCCCGCGATCCAGGCCGTTATTCACGATGTAACCCTGCGCAAACGTAGCGAACGGGCTTTGCGCCAAAGCGATCAGAAATTCCGCAGCATCATCGAACATTCTACCGACGGCATTATGCTCCTCGATGCCCAGGGGATCGTGATCGAATGGAACAAAGCCCAGGAACAGATCACCGGGCTGAAGCGCGCCGAAATAGTCGGCCAGAATTTAGCCGATTACCAGTTCCGCACCCTGCCGCCCGAACTCCAGACCCCTGCAACTCGTGCCAGTCTCGAACAGCGCATGGTCGATTATCTCTCCCGTGATGCGGCCCACCAGTATGTGCTTGTCGAAAATGATGTCCCGCTTCCCAACGGCCAGCGCCGCAGCGTACAGAGTTCGCTGTTTCCCATTCCCGCTGAACCAACGACCTTTTTTGGCTCGATCACGCGTGATGTCTCAGCCAGCAAACAGGCCGAAGACGAACTGCGCCAGCTTAGTCTCGAAGTCGGGCTGCTCTACGAAGCGGGGCAGCGTCTCAGCGAAACCCTCGATCTTGAGGTGATCTACCCCCTGCTGCGCGCCCTCCTCAAGAGCGTTATGGATTGTGATCAGCTTTTTGTCTCTTCCTACAACGCTGATGAAGAATTGATTTGGTGCGACTGCGCCTGGAATGGCGAAACGCGCCTCGATGTTTCCCAATTCCCGCCGATACCGCTGGAACCCGAAGGGCATGGGACTCAGAGCCGCGTTATCCGCAGCGGGCAGGCGCTGCTCATGAATGATTATCAGGCCCATCTCCGTACCGCTCAGAAAGTTTATCTGGTTCCCGAAGACGGCAGCCTGACCGAGGGTGCTCTCGATAATCTGCCCGACGAAATGCCCCGTTCGGCGATCATGGCCCCCCTTAAACTCGAAGAGCGGGTGATTGGTGTGGTCCAGATTTTCAGTCTGCGGGAGAACGCCTATACCGATACCCACTTCCGGTTGTTTGAGGCGCTGGTCCATCAGTTTGCCATCTCCAAAACCAACGCCATGTTATACCACCAGGCGCAGGCCGAACTCGACGAGCGCAAACGAATCCAGGCCGCGCTGCGCGAGGTCCAGGAAACCTTCGCCATTTTTATGCAGCGTCTCCCGGCAGTGGCCTTTATCAAGGATGACCAGAGCCGCCTTGTGTGGACCAACCCCATGATGCAGGATCTCTTCGGTGAGCTTGCGTCGCTTGGCAGACCGGGGCAGTTCCCAGCCGGGCAGGTCGAAAGTATGTTGGCTGGGGACCGGAAGGCGCTGGCCGAAGGCGTTTATATCGACGAAGTGTGGCGCACCGACAAAAACGGCGTTGAACGCTGTTTTATGACCCACAAATTTAAGATCGAGCGTGAGGATGGCCCGCCGCAGATTGGCGGCATTGCGGTTGAAATTACCGGCCTCCGCTGGACCGAGCAGTCTCTCCGGCGCAGCGAAGCCCATAACCGGGCGCTGCTCAATGCCATTCCCGACATCATGTTCCAGTTTGATTCGGAAGGGCATTTTGTCGATCTCCGAGGCTCCACCCAAAACCTGCTGTATGATCCCGCGACGTTTCTCAATAAGTCCGTTTACGACATTTTCCCCGACTCTGCCGCTACGGCAATGCACTGTATCACCCAGGCCCTCGCCACCGGTGAAGTTCAAACCCAGAACTACCAGCTTCACCTCAACGATGAACTGCGTGACTTTGAAGCCCGTTATGTGGCAAGCAGTGAAGGCATTGTTTTGGTGTTGATCCGCGATGTCACTGAAGCCAAGCGCGCCGCCGATGCCTACCGGACTGTGGTCGAGAATTCCCTGCAAGGTATTGTCATTTTTCAGGATAGCCGGATCATCTTCGCCAACTCCGCCTTTGCGGGCTTGCTGGGCCGGTCCGTCGATGAAATTTTAGCCTATGGTGATGAAGTCCGCGCCGCGCTCTTGACCCATGAAGATTGGGTGCAGATCGAACCGTATCATCATGCTTCTGCTCCGCATAACATTGAATGCCGTCTGGTTCACAAAGACGGCACGCCGCGATGGGTGCTGTTCTCCATTAACCAGATCGATTATTTGGGTAAACCGGCCTATCAGAGCTTTTTTGTCGATATTACCCAGCGCAAAGAAGCCGAACTCGCCTTGCAGCACAGCGAAGCGTACAATCGCGCCATTTTGGACGCGATCCCCGATCTGATGTTCCGCGTCAGTCGCGCGGGTATCCAGATCGATGTTCGGGCCGTCGGCAAAGAACACTTGCTGGTCATGCCCCCCGATCAGATGATTGGTCGGCCTATTCGTGAAATCGTTCCGCCGGATGTCGCCGATGCGGTCCAGCAGGCGGTTGAACAGGTGCTCACGACCCAGCACATGCAGCTCCTTGAATACTGTCTGACGTTGCCCTCCGGCCCTCATCACTTCGAGGCGCGGCTGGTGGTCAATGGCCCGGACGAAGTGTTATGCATCGTGCGCGACATTACCGCCAGCAAAGCCGCTGTGCTGGCTCTCCAACACAGCGAAGCGCGCAGCCGTGCCATCCTGGATGCTATCCCTGATCTGATGTTCCGCATGGATCGCCAGGGGACCTATCTCGACATCAACGCCACCCATAAAGAAAACCTGCTGGTGCTGCCGGTTGAACAGTTGTTAGGCCGCACCCTCTTTGATGTGCTGCCGCTCGACATTGCCCAGGTGGTGCAGCAGGCGGTTCAGCGGGCGCTCGATAGCCAGCAGATGCAGTTCCTTGAATATAGCTTGCCGCTGCCCTCCGGTACCCATCACTTCGAGGCGCGGATCGTGGTGAACGGGCCGGACGAAGTATTGAGCATTG
>CAYYNB010000038.1:0-15730 GCA_964472565.1 uncultured Anaerolineaceae bacterium | reverse complement strand
CATCACTTCGAGGCGCGGATCGTGGTGAACGGGCCGGACGAAGTATTGAGCATTGTCCGCGATATTACCCAGAGCAAAATTGCCGCTGATGAACTGCGCCAGTCGCAGCAGATGCTCCGCCTGGTGATGGATAATGTGCCGCTGGCTATCTTCTGGAAAGATCGGAACTCCGTCTATCTCGGTGCCAACCAGCTCTTTTTGAGTGCCACGCGCTATCAGTCCGAAAGTGAACTCATTGGCAAGAACGATTTCGACTATAACGTTCCGGACCAGGCCCACCGCTACCGCACCGACGATCAGACTGTCATTCAAAGCGGTGTGGCGCTTCTCAACTATGAAGAGACGCGCATCGATAGTCATGGTGCAATCCGCAGGCTGCGCAGCAGCAAAGTCCCCCTGTTGAATTCGGTGGGTGAGGTGATCGGCGTGCTCGGCCTCTACGAAGACATCACGGAGAAAAAACAGATCGAAGAAGCCTTGCATCGTCGCGATGCGATCTTAGCAGTGCTGGCCTACAGCAGCGAACAGTTGCTCACCTCGCCCGATCCGGCGGCGGCTTTGCCCGATATTCTGCTGCGGTTGGGTGAGGCCGCCCAGGTCAGCCGCGCCTATATTTTCGAAAATCATCTGGATGTTCACGACGTATTAGGCACCAGCCTGATTTATGAATGGATTGCCGATGATCGCACGGTTCATGTTTACAACCTCGCGATGCATTCTTTCCCCTATCGTGAAGGGGGAGCTGGCCGCTGGTTGGATCATTTCCTTGAACACCGCCCGTTGTACGGTCTGGTTCGCGATTTCCCGCCCCATGAACGTGCCCTGCTTGAACCGCAGGGGATTCTCTCGCTTATCACGGTGCCCATCTACAGTGGTGATTACTTCTGGGGCTTTCTCGGATTTGACGAATGTACGCATGAGCGCGAATGGTTGAACGCCGAAATTGAAGCGCTGCGCAGCGTCGCCGGGGCACTGGGTGCTGCCATCGCCCGCCAGCGGAGCGAAGCCGCCGAACATGAGCAGCGTGTCCTGGCCGAAGCCCTGCGTGACACATCTGCCGTCGTGAGCAGCACCTTGAATCTCCCTCAGGTGTTAGAGTTGATCCTCACCAGTCTCGAAGGCGTTGTGCGTTACGATGCCGCCGCCATCATGTTGGTGGCGGACGGTACGGCTCGCGTGGGCAGCAGCCAGGGGTATGCCGATCAATCCAGCGGTAAGCCCATCGGCCATCTTCGCCAGGATGTGAATGCCTCGCCCTGCTTGCAGCGCATCGTGCGCACCAAACTACCGTTGGTTATTACCGACACCCAGCGCCATCCACTGTGGGAAGACATCCCCGAAACGCGTTGGATTCGCTCCCATGTCGGCGCGCCTATCATTGCCGATTCGCAGGTGATCGGCATCCTCAATATCGACAGCGTGTTGCCTGGTTATTACAGTGATCGCCATGCTGAACTGCTGCGCGCCTTTGCCGATCAGGCCGCTGTTGCGATTCGCAACGCCCAACTCTACAACGAAATCCAGCGCTATGCCGCCGAACTCGAAGCGCTGCGTCAGGCCACGCTGGATGTCACCGCCCAACTCGACCTGAACACCCTGCTGCATACGCTGACCGCAAGTGCCTTTCGGCTGTTTAATGCCGAAGCGGGCGGCGTGTACCTCTACCGGCCTGAACGCGAGGTGCTCGAATGGGTTGTGCGTATGGGGGAGGCCACTTTCCCCATCGGCTATGAGCTGCGCCGGGGAGAGGGCTTGTCCGGCCAGGTTTGGGAACAAAACCAGCCGATGATCGTGCCGAACTACCGCGCCTGGGAAGGGCGTTGCACTATTCTGGATGAGGTGCTGTCGCCCGAAATCTGCGTGATGGGCGTGCCTATCCAGTGGCAGGATCAGTTCTTGGGCGTGCTTAACGTCAGTGCGAACCAGTCCACCGGGCGCTCCTTCTCCGAAAACGATGTCCGCCTGCTTAGTCTGCTGTCCAATCAGGCCGCCATCGCCATCCAGAACGCGCGTCTGTTTGCCGCCGAACAGGAAGAACGCGCTTTTTCCGATGCCCTGCGGTCTACCGCTGCTGCCCTCAACAGTACGCTGGATCTCGAAGAAATTTTAGATCACATGCTCACCAGTATTGAACGGGTTGTTCCGCACGATGCCGCCAACATCATGCGGATCATCGACGGTAAAGCGCGGATTGCCGGCGCGCGCGGTTACGAAGCGTATGGCACCGCCGACTGGAGCCGGAATCAGGCGTTCTCGATTGAAGATCGCTCTCTCGTGAAGCAAATCCTGGACACCGGCCATCCGCGGATTGTGACCGATACCCGCCAGGCCGATTACTGGACTCACTATCCCGAAACAGAATGGATTCGGTCTAATCTGGCGGTGGCGATTTCAGTCGATGGCGAGATCATTGGGATCATCAACCTCGACAGCGAACGCCCCAACGCCTTCCAGCCGCGTGACGCGGAACGGCTGCAAGCCTTTGCGAATCAGGCCGCCAGTGCCCTCAAAAACGCCCGATTATTCACCGCCGAACGCGCCCAGCGTAACCTGTCCGATGCCCTGCGCGACACCGCCGCTGTGATCAACAGCAGCCTCGATCTGGATGAGGTGCTGCGCCATATCCTGGCCAATATTGGCCGCGTGGTGCCCCACACCGCCGCCAACATTATGATCCTCGATCAAACCGAGAATCTCTATGTCGCGGGCGCACATGGTTACGAGGCTTATGGCACACAGGACTGGACTCGTTCGGTCCGTTTCCATGTCGCAGATCGCGCCCTGACGGCTGAAGTCATCAAAACGGGACATCCGCTGTTGGTTCCCGATACCCTGCTTGAGCCATCATGGACTTCCTACCCCGAAAATCGCTGGATTCGTTCGCACGTCTGCGCCCCGATTGAGATTGAGGGGCGTGTTATCGGTCTGCTCAATCTCGATAGCAGCCAGCCCAACACCTTTACTGTAGCGGATATGGAACGCCTGGTTGCTTTTGTGAACCAGGCTGGAACAGCGCTCCGCAACGCGCAGTTATATGACGAATTAATGCACTCCCTGTCCGAGCTAAAGATGCTCTACGGCGCGGTATCCGGTTTGTTTGCCCTCATGCCGCTGTCCACCGATCTATCCGAACTGGGCCAGTATATTGCCGCTGCGGTAGTTCGTGACATCAAACCGGTGCAGTGTGGGGTGCTGCTGCTCGAAGAAGACCGCCTTACGTGTATTGGGTTCGCGGGCGGATATGATCCCCTCGCCCCGCGTGACGACAGTCTGATCGATCAGGCGCTTCAAACCAAAGCCGCCCGCTCCGATTTTCATCTGGTGGTGCCGCTCACGACCGCATCCGGTGTGTTGGGGGTGCTCGACCTCGTAGGCCAGGCCCCCTTCGATTCGCAGGATCAGCGCATTCTCTCCGCCTTTGCCGATCGTGCGGCGGCGGCTGTCGAAAACCGCCGCCTGTATATCGAAGTTCGCCGTTATACCGATGAACTGGAACAGCGCGTGGTCGAACGGACCATTGACCTCAGTGTGCGGAATGCCGTTGCCGAAACCCTCAGCAGTTCGCTGAACGTCGATCAGATGCTCAGCGGCGTTTTGCGCATCACCATTGAAATGCTCAACGTGACTGGCGGGGCCATCTATTTGCTGAACATGAATGTTCTCGATCTTGTGGCGCATCTTGGCATTCTGCCCGAAAAACTGCTGCATCTCACCGCGCTGATTCACACCAGTTCAACGCCGATTTCGCTGATCAATAATTTTGAGCGTACTCCCGACCTCGCGTCGGTGTTAAGCGTGCCCATCTGGCGGCAGGGGCAGGTCCAGGGCGTCTTTATCCTCGTGCAGGATCAGCCGCGCACGTGGCGCGGTGATGAACTGCGCCTGCTCGATATTATCGGGCGTCAGATCGGTGTCTCCCTTGCCAACGCGCAGCTTTATGCTGAGGCCGTGCGTGGTGAAGCCCAGATTCGCACCATCCTGCAAAGTATCACCGAGGGCCTGCTCGTTTTCGATCAACATGCCAATCTTATTTTGAACAATCCGGCGGCGGAAGCGCTGTTCAGTTTTTATCCCCCCGATTTTGGCGGTTTTACCGAAGTCGCCCGCCGCTTGTGGGTCTGGCTCCAACCGCTGATGGCCGAACCGCGCGAACATATCGAGTTTTATCTGCCGTCTCAATCGCTCATTTTCGGCTCTCCCAGCATCGTCGATCAATGTGATCAGGCGGAATGCCCTATCAATCACACCGAATTAGGCTGGCCGTGCTGGTTAACTACCGATTCCAGCGACTACGCCGTTTCACAGTGTGCGGTCTACCGCCGCATTCCGCGCCGTGCGATCCAGTTGCACGCCTCCCATATCCACGATTCGAGTGGTGCGGTGCTCGGCACCGTGCTTGCCCTGCATGATGTGACCTACTACCGCGAACTGGATGAACTCAAGGGCCGTTTTGTGTCCACCGTCTCGCACGAGCTGCGTACCCCGCTTGCCAGCATCATGCTTCAGGTTGGCACGCTGCTCAAGTACTACCAGCGCTTTGAAGAAGCCGAGCGGCTGGATATGTTGGGCGATATTCAGCAGCAAACTCATATTTTGCATGAACTGATCGAAGACATCCTCGAACTGTCGCGTTTTGATGCCAAACGGTCTGTGCTGGTGTTCCAGTGGTTCAACTTCTCCGATCTGTGCCAGGGTGTCATTACCTCACTCGACGCCATGCGGCAGGAAAAGCATCAGACGCTCGACACGGTGGGCCTCACCGAGCCGGTTCAGATTCGCGCCGACTCATCGCGTGTGCAGCGGGTGGTGTCCAATCTGCTCACCAATGCCATCAAATACACCCCCAACGGAGGCCGGATTACGCTTACCGTCCAGCAGCAGGATGGTTATCTCTGTCTGTCCATCCATGATACCGGCATCGGTATCTCTGCCGACGATCTGCCCCACATTTTTGATCGCTTCTTCCGCGCCGATCTTGCGTCGCGCACCGCTCCGGGGACAGGCCTGGGGCTGTCCATCACGAAGGAGATCGTCGATCTCCATCAGGGGCGCATTGATGTGCATAGCGTGTTAGGGGAGGGCAGTACCTTTACGCTGTATCTGCCCCTCAACGCCGAACGCTGAACTTCCATTTGTCTGACCGGCGTTAAGGCCGGATCGATGTCGTAGCTACCGCCTTCAATTTTTGCCCAACTTCCCCCTCTTCCAGCTCATTTGGAGAGGGGGTGAGGTTCAAGCCGCAAAGGGCGTATCGCAGTCCGCCCCACGCTTGTCACCCTGCTCACGCCACGCCATTCGTAGGGGCAGGGCTTGCCCTGCCCCGTGTCCATAAAGGGGGAAGAACATAGTGGCGCGCCTGTAATGTGAAAGTTTTGTGAAAAAATGAATTTCCCGACCCCAACTACTTGTTATCTTAATGTTTGAGGCGTATAGTTAGTGCAGGTTTTTAGTCTTATTAGGAGCAAACACATGTTGTACCAACCTCGTCAGGAAGGCCAGGGCCTTGTAGAGTACGCGCTTATTCTCGTCCTCGTTGCCGTCGTCGTCATTATCATTTTAGCCCTGCTTGGTCCGGCCATTGGGAATATCTTCTCCAACATTGTTGAGCATCTCTAGGCCGTTCGTGGTGGGTGGGGGCAGGTTCTTGTGGCCCGCCCCCACTTGTAATCCCCCGATTATTAACCATCCGAGTTCACCATCCAAGTTAGTATCTCAATGGTGATGACAAATCTGAACATCTGTGCTATTCTGTTGTTAGGCCGATCCAAGAAAATAATTCCCCACATCCTGTGGGATGGGGTAAAGAAAATAGTGGTGCAGCCTTATCTGTAATGCTCGCCCTTTACCAATAACACCCGGCTTTCTCACGACGCGAAATGCATTTTCGCGTCGTGAAAATGACAGAAAAAACGACTTCTTGCCAGGATCTCACCCCATTCCAGCCCCATTTCTCCCTCAAACCACCCCAAAAGAGGTCGTAAAGGGGGGGCGGGGGTGTTCAATCTCTCTTTACAAAATTAATATGACTAATAATAGCTCTTGCATAATAAAAAATCCGGTAGATCAACCATCTACCGGATTTTGAAAAGTTAGTTTGAACTTGACCATTCTTCGGCGGGCTTTAGATGAACTGACTCGATCATCTCTTCAATGGTCGCCTCAGTGATCTCGTCGCCCAACTCGCCATACACCGAAATCGTCATCCAGAACATCATGCCGTTGTCGCGTGGAATATATACATCAAACGCCGCGTTCGGAAAATCCCGATCCGTGCTGACATATTTATAATAGCGCGCCGCCATGCCATCTACCGTCATATCTTCGGCCTCATACGTGCTGTTATCTGTCGTCCCGTACAAATCCCAGCCTTTCTGTGCCCATTCCCATTTTGTTTTAGCCAGGCTCTTGCTGTAATACGACGGTGAACTTTGTGGCACGTCCATCGCGATCACCGAAACGACGGTATCCGGCAGATCGTCGCTGCCGCCCCACATCCCCGACAGCCCTTCGGCCAGCAGTTCCCCGATGTTTCCACCCTCGCGCGAATAATAATCCACCTCGTTATACAGTTCATGGTTGGCAACGCCGCACACCCGGTAGCCGCCTTGTTCAAAATCGCACCGTGCATCCCAACCATCCGGGTACTTCATCGTGAACTGAAGATCGTTCAGTGTTTCGAGCTTGGCGACTTTCCCCTTCGCATCTTTTTTCAGGCTCAGCCACCCTTTATCATTCGCCAGCCACAGCCCCATCACCACGACCACAATCAGCGCGATGCTGATCACCGCAATGCCGATCATGGTCTCGACATTCGAACCACTCTTTGCCGGTGCATTCGCTGTGGGAAAACTATCTGCTGGTCCGCGTGGTTTGGGTGGTTTTGATCCCGGCAGCGTGCCGGTTGGCATACTCCCCGCTGTCTCTTTTACAAACGCCAGCCCTGGTCCCCAGTTCGGTTGGTTGCCTGATCCGGCGGCTTGTCCAGGCTGTCCGAGTTCCGCAAATGGATCCGGAATCTCGTCTTCCATTTTGACATTCGCAAACGGATCAAATTTCTCGCTCGTATTCACCTGCGCGAATGGATCGAACGGCGGCGGACTCATTGTGAATCCCGGTGTCAGGTCCTGCTGCTGCACCACCTGGATCGTGCTTCCCCCCCGCAGCTTTTCCAGTTTTTCGCGGGCTTTGCTGTGGGTCGGATCAATTTTGAGGATACTTTCGAGACACCGCTCGACATTCTCCTGTTTGCCAACGGCATGCGCCATCAGCCACCACGCATTCACATCGCGCGGATGCGTGGCGAGATAATTCTTGAGCATCTGGCCTGCGGCTTGGCGCTGGCCGCTCTTGATCATTTTATATGCTTCGACCAGTTCCGGCGCTTGAGACATAACCCCCGCCTTTGAAGACTAATTAAACTTGATCCCTAAGATCATCTGGTGAATCTGGTTGGTTGGAATTTTAAAATGCCCGTCTGTCGCATACGCAAAAATCGACATGACCAGAATCCGGTTATCGTGCGGAATATAAATATCCCATACGACAAAATATCCCGGCTGCGGCAGTTCGTCGCGTAGCAAATCCACCCCCGTAATTTTGTAGATATACACTTGCAGGTTGCCAAAATAGGGGTTTTCTTTGTCATACTTCAGCCAGTAGTCGTTCCCCTTAATATAATTCGTGGTTCCCGGCCACTGCGTATACAGCGCTTCCATCTGGTAAATGTAGCCCCGAATCGACTCATAGAAGCTGATGTCGGTCGGATAATCCCCCACCACGCCTGTTACCACCATCTCCGGGCGCTGTCCATCCTTGAACACCCGCTTATAAAATGTGTTCAGCAGGCTGTCACCCACAAGTTCGCCGCCGCCAAAATCATCATGAATGCTGTACTGCTCATCACTGGCAAACGTACAGGTTTTCGCGTCGTAATTATCTTCGCAGACCACAACCCAACTGTCATCAATATCAACCGTATACGTCCCGCCGTCGATCACCCCCGGTTGGCTCGGCTCGTTGTCGCTGGGAAGTATATCTTTGATCTTGTCCACATTCAGCCAGCCCTGCTGGACCGCCAGCAGCACAAACGCCCCGATCAGCAGCAACCCAACCACCGCCAGCGCCACATTAACCAGTTTGCCGTTGTCGCGTGTTTCTGCGGCCACAATCTCGCCTTTGGTACGCGGCGGGAACACATCATTATTGCCGGTGATAGGGCTGAACGGGTCAGCAAAAGGGTTATCCGCCGCCGAACCGTAATTCGCCATCGGATCAAACGCTGTTTGTGAGGACGCTTTGGCTTTCAGATCATCCGGTCCGCTTTGCCCACCCAGCACCTGATCCCAGCTAAACGTTTTTTCGGCAGGTGCTGCCTGAAGTTTTTCCAGTTTGCGTCGGGCGCGTTCGTGCTGCGGGTTGAGCGTGAGCACATTTTCCAGGCAGGTGATTTGTAGATTGGGGTCTTGAACGGCATGCGCCATCACCCACCACCCGTTCACATCCTCCTGATTCTGAAGCAGATAGGGTTCGAGGATTTCTGCGGCCTGTTTACATTTTCCAGCTTTAACCAGATTATAGGCTTGTACAACCTCAGGAGTATTCGACGCCATAAATCAATGTACCTTTCAGCCAACTATTGAGTCTCAGTATAATGGCAGACCCAAAATTCTGCTTGATTTCAGCGCTGAAACTTTCGTGAATTTTGTAAGGGATGTTTAGCGAGTTCGTCGCGCCTCATAAATCAGTATGCTTGCGGCGACGGCAGCATTCAGCGATTCCGCTCCGGCGGCCATCGGAATCCGAATAACTTGATGAGGAAGGTGGTGTTCAGTGCGTGAAAATCCATGGGCTTCGCCGCCAACGACAATCGCGCAGGGCTGCGTCCAGTCTGCGTCCATATAGACAACTTCGCCGCTGGCGTCGGCCAGATAAAAGGTCAGATGTCCCAGGTGCTCCGCGATCTGCGACCAATCCATCGACCGGATCGCCACGCGATACTGTCCGCCCATCCCGCCGCGCAGCGTTTTCGGATTATACGGATCAACGGTGCCCGGTGTCAGCGCGACCAAATCCACACCCGCCGCTGCCGCTGTACGGATCAGCGTCCCCAGGTTGCCCGGATCGCGCCATCCGTCCGCCACCACTACCAGCTTGAGCGTTTCAGGGATTGTTTTGTTGGGCATCGGAAACACCCCCAGAATCCCTTGCGGCGTTTCCGTATCGGCCATTTCGTGCATCAGATCAGCCGTCACCGGAAAGCACTTGATCCGTTCACCTTGCAGCGTCGTGATCAGTTCCTGGATAGGCGCTTCGGCATCTTCCTGGAACAGCATAAATTCCGGCGTGGAGCCGTTCTCCAGCGCATCGCGGATCAGCCGCAGCCCTTCCAGCACGATCTGTTGGTTTTTGCGCCGCGCTTTGGCCTGGCTTTGCAGCAGGCGAACCAGCTTAAAACGATCATTCTGCGAGCTGCTGATCAGGTCCATCAAATTCCTCAATCACTTCTAGCGGCGCTTCTTGCGCGGCCTGTACCCTGTCCAGATAACTTTGCACCTCATCGGCAAACGCTTCGAGTGTTGCCAATGCACAGCTTTTCGCCACCACCACCAGCATGATCTCGCCCTGGCTTTCGGTATCCAGGTACAGCGCACAGCCTTTGAGCAGCGGCACCACGCGAAACGCGATCAGATCAAAATAGCGGAACCGGATGATGTGTGACGTGTCAGGCCGCCGGACGATCAGCCGCCCTTGTTCAAACGCCAGACGCAGCATGCGCCGCTGTCCGCTTCGCCAATACCAGCCATACAACAGCGCCGCGCTGATCACCGTGCCTGCGGCGAACACCGCGCCGAAGGCAGCCTGATCAATCTCGGCTATGGCTGCGGCAACCGCCCCACCCACACCAACCGCTGCGCCGCCCACGATACACCACATCAGTGCTGCGGGCGACAGCGCGCGAAAGGGTAGGCGATAGGTGAACACCGCCCGTTCGATTGGATAAACGTGGCTCATATCATTCCGGTCCTAAAAACACGAAAAACCGGCGGTGGCTTGCTGCCGGTCTTCGTCGATGAATTCAGGATGTGCGCCGTTAGGCCTTCGCCACCGCGACCAGCGATGCAAATGTTGCGCTGTCACGCACAGCAATATCGGCCAGCACCTTGCGATCCAGTTCGACATTGGCGATCTTAAGACCGTGCATCAAACGGCTGTAGGACAGGCCGTTCAGACGGGCAGCGGCATTAATACGGGCGATCCACAAGCGGCGCAAATCGCGGCGGCGGTTGCGGCGGTCCCGGTAAGCATACCACTGGCTTTTCATCATGGCTTCATTGGCGCGGCGGAAAAGACGGTGTTTTGTCCCCCACTGGCCTTTGGTCATCTTCAGAATTTTGTTGTGCCGCGCGCGCGTCACGGTTCCTGCTTTAACGCGAGTCATGCTAATGCTCCTTCAATTATGTCCTTGAACTCCGTCCGTTAGGCCGGAGGATTCTGCTTGTAGCGGCTCAGATACGGAGCCAAACGGCGCACTTTACGAGCCTGCGCGGGGCTGACCATCGCATGCATTTCGTCCAGTTGGCCCTTCACGCGTGCCGATTTCCGGCGGCGCAAGTGGCTTTTGCCGCCCTTGCTGCGCATCACTTTGCCCGTGCCGGTCACGCGGAAGCGCTTGGCTGCCGCTTTATAGGTCTTGAGCTTGTATTTTTTCTGCTTCTTAGCCACGAACCATACTCCCTAAAGACAATGAACACCGCACAGGCGTGCGGCGTAATTCGGACTTTCCCAAAATGATTTTCGTCGGAAACCGGCGAACGATTATTTCTTTTTTTCAGTGTTCGGGGCCAAAACCATCAACATGGTCCGGCCTTCCATATTGGGCGCTTGCTCAACAATCGCCACGTCGTTGAGTTCTTCTGCCACTTCCAGCAGCATCTCACGCGCAATTTCAGGATAGGTAATCTCACGTCCTCGGAAGCGGATACGAACTTTGACCTTCATACCCTCTTCGATCCAACGCCGAGCATCGCGCACTTTGAACGACCGGTGATGATCATCGGTCTTGGGACGTAACCGGATTTCTTTCACTTCAATCGTTTTCTGCATTTTGCGCGCTTCGCGTTCTTTTTTCGCGCGCTCATACATAAACTTACCGAAGTCCATAATCCGGCAGACCGGAGGTTCGGCAGTGGGCGCAACCTCGACTAAGTCCAATTCGCGCTCAGCCGCAAGCTGCAACGCCTTTTGAATCGACACCACGCCGATGTTTTCGTTGGTATCCGTAATTAAACGGACCTCACGGGCGCGTATTTGATTATTGATCCGATAGTCCCCAGTGCTGATAGCCGGTTATCCTTTCCGTGTTTATCCTATTTTGGATGTGCAGTGTAGCATAGAGCCTGTGATTCGTCAACCGTGAGCGCCTGTTTTTGAGGGAACCTCGGCTGGGCCTTTACACCGGGCCAGCGGATCGGCAGATTGGACAGTCTTCTGCATTCACTGTCTCGACATCCGTCAGCACTTCCACAACCCCCTCTATGGCCAGTATCGCCTGGCTTATCCGTTCCAAATCGGCCTGATCATGGACAATCCCCGTGAGTGCCACCGTTCGTTCGTGTTCCACCACCACATGCAGATGATCCGGCGGCAGTCCTTTGTTATGCAGAATCGGCTTGATGCGATCCAGAATATCATCAGCGGTCACATGGCCGGAACTACGCTGCGAGACATCCCAGGGATTACCCGGTGATAGGTCATCCGGGTTGTTTTTTTCGATCACCGGCGCTGCCGGATCATTCCGTTGGTGATATTCCTGGCGCAGTTCGATCAAAAACGCCTGCTGGTGCTGGGCCTCCCAATACGCCTCCGGGACGCCTTTACCTTTGTGCCACCCCTGCGATGCCTGCTCAAGCGTCCGTTTCACGCTTCTGATCTGCTGCTCAATCACGGTGTCCAGTTCGGGGGCGTTGTCAGCCTGCTGCTGCGCCAACAAGTCTTGGAGCAGTTGGTACTGCTGGTGGGCCGCGTTCAGACTGGCGTCCATTGTTTTGGCTTCCAGTTCGCCGTCGCTGCTTTCACGGGCATTTTGCAGCCGGGCTAATTTAATCTCAAGCTGCTCCAGTTGCTGCCGTAGAAAGAGTTGATCCTGTTGTTCGCTCATCCGAGTTTCCTCCGGCTGTTAGGTTGCAGCTATTATAATGCGCGAATGCGTTCGGTTGAAGATATAATAGGGTAGGACTGTGTCCACGAGGAGAGAACATAACATGATGGTGCTGAAGCGGTTTTTCCAGTCGTTATTTCGATCTCCATCTCCCATCCCCAGCCGATCCATTCCATTTGAGACTCATACTGCCTATGCAATCCAGGTACCGCCCAATGGTTCTCCATATCAGGCGCTGGCGGCGCTCAGGCTGCCACCCTATCGTGGTGTGATTGTGCTGCATGGCGGCGCAGGCGGCATGGATGAGGTTGTGGTGGAGACGGTGCGCCACTTTTTGATTCAGGGTCTTGCCTCTTTCGCGCAGCAGCACCCGCTGCTAATCTTCGATGGCGGCACAGCCTCCGGCGCGATGGCGGCGATGGGTGAGGCTCGCCGCGCCGTTAACGGCACTTATCCTTTGGTGGGTGTTTCTCCGACGGGCACCATTAGTTATCCCGGCGGTCCGGCTCCTGACGACAACCATTACCCGCTTGATTCCGGTCATTCGCATTTTATCTTGGTCGAAGGCCGTGACTTTGGCATAGAATCTGATCTGTTAGTGAGCCTGCTGCGCGCCGCCGGACAGCCCGGTTTAGCTCTGATCATTAATGGTGGTGAGATCGTTTTTAAAGAAGTGCAGCGCCATATCAGGCTGGGCAATACGGTGGTGACGGTCAAAGGATCGGGGCGTGTCGCCGACGACCTGGCCGATCCGGCCAGCGAGCGCCGGGCCGCGCTGCCGCCTCAAGCCCATATTGAAGTGGCAGATATGAACGATCCGGCTGGTTTTACGGCATTGCTGGCGCGGCTGCTGCGGTAGGCTCACAGTCTTCGAAGCCCCAATAGGAGATGCCTGCTGATGTCGAAACTTGCGGTTATGCTTGCCCTGGTTCTGCTGTTTGTTTCGCCTGCTGCTGCCCAGATCACTTCTGACCCGGTCATTCTCAATATTGATGGCGATTTGTGGGAATGGCAGGCGGAAAATCAACCGCTGGTCCAGATGACGACCTGGGGACTGAATGAGCGCCCACTGCTTTCCCCCGGCGGAACTAGAGCCGCTTACCTCTCCGGGGCAACGGTCTTCAAAGAATGGCTCGAAACGATTACGGGTGGTTCAGGCGGGTTTTCGTTCCCGATGAATATCTGGGTGCTGGATATTGTCACCGGGCAGACGTTCCGTATCGCTGATCAGCCTGCCGATGCGGTGTTTGATGGGCCGGAAGCTCCAGGCAAATATACCCTGCGCTGCGAACCATCCTGGTCGCCCGACAGCCAGCAGATCGCCTGGGCCGAGCTGCAAGTCGATACGCTGACTTCCACCGATGAAAATCTGCGCGGCACACTTCAAATTGCGGTCTACGATTTTGCCAGCCAAACCACGCGCATCCTGGACTCCTATCCGCTTACGAAGGATGTTGCGGGCATTGATTACTACAGCGTGGAGTGGGGCCGTCCGGGCATTGTTGTCGTAGCGGGTACCACTGGTTCTACTCCCGAAGACTTCCGCCTTTACGATCCGTCCGGCAGTCTCATCACCCAATACCCGCTTGCCGAGGATGCGCCAAGCGGGTTCTGGATGACGTGGATCGAGTACGAGGGCGTAGATTATTTGTTTGACGCGTATCAAATCGATAAAGGTCTGTGGATGGATTGGCGCACCGGGGAAGTTGAGGCGATGCCTGGCGTGCCCGAAATGGTCAGCGCCGCCGCGCCGGATGGGGCCAGCTTTTTTAAGTCCGATGGCGTCTGGATGATGGCTCTGCCGCGTCTTGCCCCTATCGAACTGGAGACGCGCGCTCATCCCTACGGCATCGCGCGTGATGGTCAGCGTGCGCTCTTTAGCCGCGAGGTGAAAGATCCAGCGACGGGCTATTTTGAAGAGGCGTTCATTGTCCAGTCCGGCGGCCAGCAGATCGAAATCGGGCGCTACCGGAATATCGATCCCGTGTGGGGACCTGTTATCTGGCGGATCAGACCGGAATAAAAAGCAGAAAACTTCCGCCTATGCTGCCGAGGCGGAAGTTTTCTTTAGAGGCCTTCTAACTGATGCTTCAACTTTTCCGCACTGGTCACACCATGATTGTTCTGGCGTGGAGGGGCGTTATCTGCGATCATATCCGGTTTGATGACTCGGCTATGCTACGGTGCTTTCAAATAGATCAGCCGGGACAGTCCCAGTAGGGGAAACATCGCGGAGATCTGCATGCAATAATAAAATGCTATGCTCTGGTATTTTCCAGGGTATTCCTTGAGCTATATGATTATTTAATTTGCTCAAATAGGATTTCCCAACTACCCTCTACATTCTCGGTTTCCCAGAAAATGAAACATCCTTCTTCTTCACTTCGGTAAAGTGTGGAAGCCTCGATGACTTCGGTATCAAAGTTTAGCTCATTGAACAACGAACTATCCTCACACTCTCCTTTCAGAATTTGGGGGACGAGGATAAAGGCCTGATCATTCACTTTGATAGAAATCGTCCAGATTCCTTCTGGCAACTGAGTCGCCATTGTCAGAGTACGGCCTGTCCCTGCTATGGTCGTGCCATTTTCAATGATTACTAGGGTTTCTGCAAAGGCATCTGCATCCAAAATATCCCGTAAGGCAAATTCCCATTTTCCATCTACATTATCAGTTTGGAAAATAACAGAACATCCAGTAGAAATAAAAAGTCCACTGACATTTAGCTGGGTTACATCGAAATTGAGTTCATTAAAAAGTGTTCGATCTCGGCAATCTCCTTCGACAGTAACACTTTCCAGAATAAATGTCCGATCAGAAACGGTAGCATCAATGCGATAAGCACCTTGAGGTATATCAAAAATCTCTGTTGTGCTCGTTCCTGTTCCTGACGCAACTAAAATGGGTTCCTGATTGATAGGATAAAACCGCATTGGAGCACGCTCTATCAGAAAGTCTGCAATAAAAGCATCGTCTTCACCTGGACGATAAACTCGAAGCCATCCACTGGTTTCTGGAGTTTCATCGTAAACCAAGATGCTTTCGCCTTTAACAATAGTTCCTACAACTGCATAGTTTGTCCCAGCGCCGGAACGCAAGTTAGCTGTATCGGCGGTGACCGTATATTCTATGGTTTTGGGTATACTTTCCTGAGAATTAACTATTGGTGCAATGAGCAGCAAAATAGCGAAAGTAGTAAATATTACTAATGATTTTCTTGCGTTCATTATTTACCCCTCTGATATTCTTTTATATAGAAGTAGCAATTCAGGTCCACAAGGACCTGAGTTTATATTACTATTATATATTGATTCTTAGGGATATAAAAACTCACAACGCCCGTTCGTACAGGTGCTGCGTGTAGCCGTCCGTCTCGAAGTCGATTTCCAGCATGGGGATCACATAGTCCCAGGCGAAGGTGACAATCGTCTCGTAGTTGTGCCGCGCGGCCCAATCGCGCAGCGCCACCATCAGCAGATTGTTGATCGGGCGCTTGGTCCACACAAAAGCATGTACCTGGGTCGGGTTATAACGATCCTGCTGCATCATGGCGTAGGCTTCCTGCCCGGTGAC
>CAYYNB010000037.1:0-41935 GCA_964472565.1 uncultured Anaerolineaceae bacterium | reverse complement strand
CCTCCCCCCCTTGACGACGTCTCACGGGGAAAAAGCTTCCATTCCACGACGCGCCACGGGAAAATTTGGCAAGCTTGTGAGTGGTGCGTGTGGAGTTGGAAAGGTACGATCAATCCAGTTACAGGATAGCACGGATGTTCGGAATTGTCATCCCCATTGAGATACTAACTTCGATGGTGAGCTTGGATGACTAACTCGGATGGTTAATAATGCGGGGGGTACAAAGGGAAACCCCTATCCCCCGGCCCCTTTCCCCACTCGCGATACCGTTGGCGAACCTGTTTTGGTCGGGGAGATTTTGCGAATTTTCCCTCAGTGACTCTGCAAAATGACCCTACGAAATATCCTTTAATTGAGTTCGCCAACGGTATCACTCGCGTGGAGAAAGAGGAGAAAAGCGGGCGCGGGAAGCCAGCCGCTCTTACGAAATAAATTCTGTCCGTTGAAGCGGGGCAAGATCAGTTCGAATATTTACACGTTGTGGAACAGATCCATATGGAGATTGACGAAAAGGATGAAGGACGACAAATCTGTGAATTGGTTCCTTAACAGTGTAGTAGATCATCCGCTTGGCTTGGATATATTAATGTCCAGTTCACTTGAAATGACCATTAATGAGGAGGGGCATGGGCTACCCTATGATGCTCTTCTAAAGGTGATGTTTTATCTCTTTGATGCCGATTACATCTTTGCCCAGCGCATGTCCAATTTTTTATCATCCAAGAACATAATCAAGGATCCAATTACTGGTAAACGCATCCCTCTTAGAGAAGTCGGCAGTGAGTTTAAACCCACACTTACGGAGGTTGCTGCCGGTTTACGGGCAGAAAAACCCATTGCTTACGGTCTAACTGCCCAAGGTGGCTCAAAATGGGAGGAATTCTTTAAACCCAGGTGGGAACACTACTTAATTGTCGGTTATACATACGATATGGAAACATCGAAAAACGGGGCTGAGATTTACTCCAGTAATAAAGCGCTTGTTGAGCAGTATTTTGATTTTGCAGAGAAGTGGCAAGATGTTTTCATTGAGGGATCGGAAAAATGGGAGGAATTGACTCCATGGGAGCCCACCTACTGGAAAACTTTGCCAGTGGGCTATCAATTGACTTTTGGCTGCAAAGTCTCGCCCCTAGAGGTAACTAGAAATTACGATTTGGAGAACTGGTTATCAACCATTCGAAATTGGTACTCTAAACCTGATGAGTAGATGCAGCAGGTAATCGAACGCAGGTGATCGAATACGATGGCACAGTCATTTCCTGGCAGTATGACATGGATACGGCGGGCGCGATCCTCAATACCCCGATTACAACGCTTGCGGCGCGACCTGCGTATGAGAGACTCGGTATGGGAGGCGGAAATAAAAAGGCGAACTCATATGGGTTCGCCTGATCGGACTATCGGACTATCAAATGCCTAGCGCATTTTGTTGATGCGGGCGGCGACATCATCCGCGAAACGCTGGATGTAGGACTGAACATAGGCGATGACATCGAGGCTGGGATCGTGAATCAAGGGCGAGAGGTCCATACCGAAGTTCAGTAATTCGGTGGTATCCACGCCGTGCGAGGCGAAATAGGTCGCGTTGGCTTTCCGGCGACCCATAGTCGCCAGGTCGTAGCGCTTGCCGCCCGCAATTTGCGAGTCAAAAACACCGACTAAAGACGCCTGTAGATTTTCGTGCAAGGTGCAATCGAAGGGTACTTTGTCATCGTCCATCATCCAGTCCAGTGCGCGCCACACTTCGCAGCCAAAAAGCTGCTGGGGGCGTTCGCTGGCGGGCAGGCTGCGGATTGCGGCGACGACTTTGACGGCTACACCCACATGTGTATCGTGCTTATCGGCCAGATTGTGGGTATAGACGACTTCCGGCTTCGCGGCCTGAAGAATACGGACCAAATCTTCGATAACCTGTTTATTTGCGGCGTCTTTCACCGCTTTACTCGGATAATCGAGGATGATCTGAGCGGCGTATTCACCAACATAGGCGGCTTTACGCTGCTCTTTGAAGCGAACGCTGCGCATTTCATCGTCGGTGTAATGGGCGTACAGATCATCACGGGGCGAACCGCGCCCGTCCGTCACCACCACGCCCGTAAACCATTTATCGGGCTGCTGGAAACATTTGATAATTGGCTCGGCGGCCATGATTTCGATGTCGTCCTGGTGGGCGCTCACACAAAGATGGGTGGTGCGGACCAGCGCCGGTTCGATGGCGAGGCCGTCAGGGACAAAAACATCGGCTGTGCTTAAATTGAATTTCATTTTTCGCTTCTCCTACCAATTACCCGATTACCGCTCAATTTTGGGAAGGCTGGCGGCTGCAATGGACTGCCCGACGCGGCGGCTTTTTTCATCCGGCAACTGGATATTGACGCGCGCCGCCAGTTCGGGGAATTCCGCCCGCAGCACTTCATTCGCCCCATCCAGAATCAACTGCCCGCCCCGGCCTGATGTGCAGCGTCCGAGGATGAGCACGTGCTTCAGATCGTAGAAGTCGGCATAATGCGCCAGTGCATAGCCCATATAATAGCCCATACTCTGCCAGATCTGGGTGGCTCCGGCGTGTCCGGCTTCCAGTTTTTCCTGGACGAATTTCAGTTTTTCGGCGTCAGTAATTCCACCTGGGATTTCGATCCCAGCTTTGGGGGCCAGACGGAAAACGCACTGCTGGGAGAAATATTGGGAACCACAGCCTTTGTCGCCGGACCATTCATCAATGGGCGCGTTGGGCTGGTAATCGACGGGGGCAAAGGCTAATTCGCTCAGCCAGCCGAGGATGTTACCATCCAGATTGACGTAACCGGCAGCTTCGCTGGACCCCAGGGCGATCCCCAGCACGCCGTTGTCTTCGAGAGACATAGCCCCCGCCAGCGCGGTCACATCGCCATCATTGATGATTTCGAGCGGCACACCCATTTCGTGCTGGATGCGCGTGAACAGGTCTTTGATCGCGCCGAAACGCTCTTTCGGGATACCTCGGAAGAGGGAGGCGACCATCGCGCGGTTGTTGACGTAAATTCCGGCAGAACTGCCGCCGATAGCATCCACGCGGGGCATATGTGCTGCTGCTGACTTGAGCGCGGCCATCACTTCGCGATAGTGATAGTCGGGATCGGTTTGCTTGCGGGGTTCCCAGACGACTTCTTCGCTGTAAACCGGCTCGCCATCGATCACGGCGGATACTTTGCGATCTGAGGCACCGAGATCAAACCCGATGCGGCAGCCGTCGAGGTGACGGCCCAGCGCTTTGGCCGTTTCATTCGCGGAGGGGACATCCTGGGGCGCACAGATGACCACCTCAAAGGTATGTTCATAGACTTCTTCGCCCATAAAGTGGAAGTCGAATTTGCGCTCACCGTTGGGCGCGTAGCAGGCCTGAATGTATTCGCCGATGCTGCGCGGGCCACCGATATAAACTTTCCAGCCGCCGCGCTGCCAGAGCAGGAATTTGACCAGCCGCTCAACATACATCAGGTTTTCGGCGGCGCGGGGATGGCCTTCGGGAAACACGGTGGTTTCGTAGCGGGACAGTTCGCCCTGCATACGCTCCAGGCCGATAACCAGTATTTGAGATGCTTCTTTTCGGAAGGCACGATTGGCTAACGCCGCAGGGCGGAAATCGGGATCAAGAGGCGGCACAAATTGAGGCTGCACCAATTTTAACATAGAACGACATTCCTTCTTTCAAATAGATTGCAATACACAGCCGCAGGTTTCGCGCACGATGAGGCGGACACTGAGAATGGTAACACCGGTAATGCGCAAGCCTTCAATCTGGCTGATAAGCTGGCGACAGGCGCGTTTGCCCTGCTCGACCACATCGGCGGCAACGGTGGTTAAGCCGGAAAGTTCAGCTTCTGGCGCGTCACCAAAACCCACCACCGATACCTGCTGAGGGACGGCAACACCCGCGCGGCGCAGCGTGTGGACTGCCGCTTCGCCCATCAAATAGTCGGCGGCGATCACGGCATCAAAGTTGACGCCCTGCTGGATGATTTGATCAAGGGCGCGGGCGGCTATCGCAGGGGAAAAATCACCACGGATGACGTGCGACGCAGGCAAATTGTAGCGCATCATCTGCTGGCGAAACGCGGCTTCACGCTCCATGCTGTCGCGCTGACCATCGATACCACTGATATAAACCAGTTTTTGCCGATGGCAGTTTTCGACTACATGCTTAACCAGGGTCACGATGCCTTCCGTATTGTCGGCAAAAACTGCCGGAATGGGCAGGTCGGGCACCTGATGGCTAACAAGCGAGATAGGCTTGCCCGCGGCTAATATTACGCGGAGCAGTTCGACGGGCGCGGCATTTGCGATAACTAACACCCCGGCCATGTTGCGGTAATCGAGCGTGATCGGCTGTGGGTGGGCCGGTTCTTCGGCGTAGGAGTCGATGACGACTTCGTAACCGCGCTGCGCCGCCGCTGCGCAGGCTCCAGCCAGGACATTACGCTGGAAAACGGCATGTTGGTTATTGGTAATGATCCCTAACTGTCGCATTACACCAACCCCAGTTCAAGCTGCAACGCCTGCGCCACCGCGCCCAACGCGACGAGATTCGATCCGGGGGCGAGTGAAAAGGATACATTTTGCATCAGATCGGGCAAAATCAACTCTTCCAGCCGCGCGAGAGTCTGATCCAGCACGCTGTCTCCCAGATTGGTGATATGCCCGGCTAAGGCGACATGATCGGGGCGCAGCAGGCCAATAATCCAGGCGAAAACGTGGGCGAGGTAGCCGCCCAGTTCCCGGATCAAAGCCAGCGCCGCTTCATCCTGGTTGGCGGCGGCCTGATGAATGTGCAGATAGGTGACGCGTTCGCCTTCGGGAGGCAGCAGGCTGCCCTGGTGCAATTTTTGCAGGGCATAAGCGCGCTGTTTGACCGCCGACCAGCCGAGCAGTTCTTCCAGGCGCGGGGATAAGGGGCTGGTGGGCGCGGGGGCGGAGAGGCACAGATGCCCGATCTCGCCGCCGCCATGATAGATCGCACCATTGATGACGAGGCCCACGCCGATGCCGGACCCGACCAGCACCATCGCCAAGCTTTGCATCCCGTTGCGCGGCCCGTACACAAACTGGGCCATCGCCGCCAGTTCGGTACTGTTGGCGATGTAGATCGGGACGTTGTATTCGTCGTTCAGAATTTCGACCAGATGGATATTGCGCCAGCCCAGGTGCGGGGCATAACGAACCACCCCCTGATCGGCGTCCACGACACCTGAAATGCCGATGCCAATACATAGCAGCGGCGCGTCAAGCTGGGCGATCAGGCCGTTGATCACTTCCATCAGGCTGTCGATCACACGCTCGCCGCTGACGCCGATCAGATCGACCACGTGCTGCGCCACGATCTGCCCGTCCATGTTGGTAAGCATGCCATAGGCGGATTCATCGTCCAGAGCGATGCCGATCACATGGCGCGCGGCGGGGACGAATTTGAGCAGGCGCGGACGTTTGCCACCTTCTTCGGTGGACTGGCCGCGTCCTTCTTCGAGCAGCAGACCCATGTCAAGCAGTTCTCCGATAAGTTCGGAGACGGTTGGCTTGGCTAAACCCGTTTCCTGGGCGAGAGCGGCCCGGTTATCGGCCACGCCACTATAGATCGCACGCAGCAGAAGCTGTTGGTTATGCTGCCGAAGATGGCTATGGGTGGCTTTGTCCGTGGTCGAACGTAACATGGCCCTTATTCCGTATAGGTCACTTTATGCAGTCCGCGCGGCGAATCGACATTAATACGGCGGGATTCGGATAAGCCAAGCGCGAGCAGTTGGCCGGGAAGCACGGCGATGATGGGCGATACCCATTCCGGAACATCTGCTGGGAAGGGCAGCGCTAACTGGGCCTGGTCCAGCATATCAGGCACATTGGAGATCACGGCAAAATCGCCGCCGCTCTTGCTCAGGGTGGCAATCGATTCGCGGATGGATTCCAGGGCTTTACCTTCAGGGGCAACGGCGACTAAGGGGAAACCGCGCTCGACAATCGCTTTGGGGCCGTGATGGAAATCGGCGGAACTGTAGGCTTCGGCAACCACATAAGTCAGTTCTTTGAGCTTGAGGGCGATTTCATAGCCGGTGCAGTAGTTAATGCCACGTGCCAGGGTGATACAGTGGCCCATAAAGGTGTAGCGGCTAGCGGCGCGCCGGGTGGACTCGTTTGTTTGCAGGGTTTGGGATGCCCATTTGGGAACTTGCGCGAGCGTGTTTTCCCAGCCGGCAGGCTCGCCCAACTGCCCGGCTAACATCGCTACGGCCATAAGCTGCGCGGTGTAGGTTTTGGTAGCAGCCAGACTTTTTTCGGGACCGGCCAGCAGCGGAATATGATAGTCGGCAACCTGGGCCAGCGGCGAGTCGGGATCATTCGTGATCGAAAGGGTAAGCGCCGCACCGCAAGTGTGGGCCTGTTCCAGCACGCGGGTCGGTTCCAGGGACTGGCCGGATTGCGAGATGCCGATCACCAGCGCATGATCGAAGGACGGGGTGGTATCATAGAGTGTGGTCAGCGATGGGGTCGCCAGACCCACATACAGTTTCGAAATCGCTCCCAGGATGTACTGGGCATAACGGGCGGCATTGTCGGATGAACCGCGCGCCACGACCACCGCAAAACGTGGATTTACTTCTTTGATCCTGGTGGCGATTTGTGCGATCACCTCCCGGTTTTCTTCCAACATGCGGCGTAAAACTGCGGGTTGTTCAGCGATTTCGCGTTCGAGTTGTGTAACCATAAAATCCTACCTGATTTCTTTGATGGGACATACCCCTACAATACCATATCTTGGCGGGAAGGAGGTTATGTTTCGACCGGACAGGGCAATATCCCCACTGCTTCAATTTCGCCAAACAACACTTTGGCGATAGCTTCGGTGGTAGCGGCGCGAATCCCATAGGCGCACAGATAGGTATCGATGTCGGGAAAAACATTCAAATCATACGGCGTGCGGAGCGAAACGACAATGACCGATTGTCCCGCCGCCTGAATCGCACGGACCAGTTCCGCCTGACGTTTATCCTGATCGGCCACAATTGTACCCACAACGACAATCTGCGCCTGGGATGCCGCCTGGGCTAACGCCTGAATCTCGCCGCCGGTAGCTAAGGTTTGGAGTTCCAGCGGCAGGATGCG
Source organism: uncultured Anaerolineaceae bacterium (assembly GCA_964472565.1). Classification (GTDB taxonomy): domain Bacteria; phylum Chloroflexota; class Anaerolineae; order Aggregatilineales; family Aggregatilineaceae; genus DATAMF01. Next base: position 34,801 of record CAYYNB010000037.1, on the reverse strand, counting down.
CGGATGCCGCCGCCGAATCGCGTCCACCAGACCAATCCGCGTGCGGGCCGATGTGTCGGCGGGAGTCAAATTAACGGGCTGGGGCGTGATGACGGCAATGGTATCGTCAGGGCCGGGGCGCAAGGGAAGCTTACCGTTATCTTTGACCAGGGTAATCGAACGATCCGCTATCGTTTGGGCAATGCGCTGGTGTTCGGCGCAGCCGACGACATCCAGCACGGGCTGATCGGTAAACACCCATTGGCGCAGCGCCTGAATCCGGGCGATGGCGTCGGGGCGTAATAACGGCTGCACCTGCTGGCCGAGTTCCAGTTGATTGAGCAAATGCCCCAACAGCACGAGGTCCGCACCCGCCTGAAGTGCCAGACACACACTCTCGAAGGCCCCAAATTGGGCGACGGCGTGCATATCCATCGCGTCGGTGATCGTCAGGCCCGCAAAACCCATCTTTTGGCGGAGATAACCATCCAGAACCGCCGGGGATAATGTCGCGGGTAATTTTTGGTCCAGTTCCTTAAACAGAATGTGCGCCGTCATGACCGACTTGACCCCGGCCTCAATCGCCTGGCGGAAAGGGGCAAGCTCGACGGCGGTAATCCGCTCTAACGAGTGGTTGATGGCGGGCATAGTGTAATGCGAGTCGCCCTGGCTGTCGCCATGACCAGGAAAGTGCTTTGCGGTGGCGATCACGCCTTCGGACTGGATGCCGCGAATCATGGCGGAACCTAAGAGGCCGACCATTTCCGGGTCCGCGCCAAAGGAGCGGATGCCCACCACAGGGTTTTCAGGATTGACATTCACATCGACGGAGGGTGCAAAATTCATGTTAATGCCCATCGCGCGAAGTTCACGCCCCAAGACACGCCCAGCCTGTTCTGCCAGTTCGGGGGAACGAGTCGCTCCCAGGGCCATGTTGCCGGGGAGCTCCGTTGCTCCGCCCGCTACCGCGATAAGCTGACCGCCTTCCTGATCGATGCCCAGCAGGGGGGGCAACTGCCCGCCCTGTCTGGCCGCCGCGTGCAGAATGTCCGTCAGTTCGCGGAGTTGGGCGGGAGTCTCCATATTCAGGCCGTTAAACAGGCAGAACGAGGTGGCCGCGCCCTGCCGGACTGCTTCAACAAAAGCGGTGGGCGGCCAATGCCCGATGAAACTATACATCATTTGCTGCATGATGCTCTATCCCTTAGTTCCGGTCAACGTTACGCTCTGGATGAAGTAACGCTGCGTGAAGATAAAGAGTACCAGTACCGGGACAACAAACAGCACACTGGCAGCCATAATTTCCTGCCAGGGCAGGGGAGAAGTCTGAACGTTGAACTTTTGCGACACGTAAATAGGCATCGTAAACAACTCGCCCTTTTGCAGGTAGATGAGCGGCTGAACCAGACTGTTCCAGTTGCCGACGAAGAGGAAAATGGACACGGTAGCGATGGCCGGACGGCAGAGGGGCATGATCACATACCACCAGATCTGGACCGGATTCGCGCCGTCGATCATGGCCGCTTCATCGAGTTCTTTGGGAATACCCAGCATAAACTGGCGCATGAGGAACACGAGCGAGGCTCCTCCGGCAAAGAAACCCGGCAAGGTGATCGGGTTAAACGTTCGAACCCATTTTAGTTCATTAAAAATGACATACTGCGGAACGAGGGTGGCCTGATAGGGGAGCATCAAGGTACTCATCATCAGTGCAAAAACCAGTCCGCGACCTTTCCATTGGAGCCGACTAAAGGAATAGGCAACCAACGAGACAGAGGTTACGGTTCCCACCACCACCATCGTCGTGATATAAATGCTGTTGAAGTACGAGCGGTAGAACGCATCTTCGCGCAGCAATTTCTCGTAGTTTTGCCATTGGGGATGTTCAGGCAACAAATTCAACTGAGGCTGGCCGACTTCCTGAATGGTCTTTAAGGACGTGCCGAGCATCCACATCAGCGGGAACAGGAAAAACAGGGTGCCGACAATCAGCGCCGCATAGAGCAGCACCCGGCGGGTGATTCGGATGCCGCGCCGCCACGACTGGGAATGGGTGAGCGTTTGTGTACGGGTCCAAAGTTTGGTTTCGCTTGCCATCATTTTCTATGCCTCGTAATGCACCCAACTGCGGCTGTAACGGAATTGCAGCACGGTTAATGTCAGAATAATCACCACCAAAATCCACGACATGGCAGCTCCTTCGCCAATCGCAAGCTGGCGGAAGGTGCGTGTGAAGAGATAAAACGCGCCGGATGTCAGGCTTTCGACAGTGTTGGGAGTCTGCAACATGTAGATCGTTTCGAAGGTTTGGAGGGCGGCAATCACGCCGATCACGATATTGTAGAACATGGCCGGAGAGATCATGGGGATCGTGATGCGGAAGAACCGCTGCAACCCATTCGCGCCGTCCACCTCCGCCGCTTCGTAGAGTGAGGGCGGCACGCCCTTCAGCGCGGCGAGGAAGATGAGCATCATTGCGCCGGAACTCCACATGGTGATGAGAATGAGCGAAGGCTTGGTCCACAGTTCGCTGGTCATCCACAGAGGAACGCGATCACTGGTCGGAAAATCGTCCGCCGCCTGATGGAACAGGGCAAAGTGGTAATTCGGTTTGCCGGTGGCCTGGGCAATATCTTCAAACGTCTGAAAATATGCGCGGCCATCGAGATAGCTGCTCAGCGCAAACAAGACGAAAAATAACAACGCACCGTATAACAGGATTTTATGGGCGCGGGGATAACGATTGTTCGAAAGGGCCAGACCGAGAAAAGCCGCCGCCGCCAGCGCATAAATCCACATGGAGGACATGAGTTCGGTGGGATAGACATCTTCCAGATATTTCACGTCATCCGTATTTTTAAGGGTGCTGCCCAACGTTAAATAGCTGGTGAAGGCTTTATACCCATCGCCATCCAGTTCACCGGGAATGGCACGGACAAAAATAACCAGCGCGAAGGCAGCAATTACCGCCCCCAAAATCCCATATTTAGCCCGGTTCCACCGGCCAATAAGGGAGATTATGATGGGCACGGCTACCAAAGCCATCGCGCCCAAGTAGCGCTGCGCATTGGGATTATCCAGGTTGAAGTCCGAACGCTGTAACGTCAACGCAGCGCTAAGCGCGAGAACGGCTAAACTGCCGATTTGCAGGAAACGAACGAACTGATGACGCTGCTGCCATGCGGTGTAAAGAATTCCGAGCAGAATGGCAGCACCTGCAAAATAGGTCCAGGAGACATTCACGGAATGGGCGAACAGTCCCTTCGACATGAGACGGTAAAGCACGATCAGGCCAATGACCTGGGCACCCCGCCAAGCACGTACACGCTTGCTTTCGGACCAATCCCCGAAGACCAGGGTGAGGAGCCAGAGCACAGCAATAACAGCGGGAATGGTATATTTGAGGGAACCAATCGGATCGCTCCGTAACAGGCCCGTATAAAAACCGTTGATCGACTCGTTTAAATAGATAAAGAGGCGATAGAGATAGTCAAATCCAAAGAAACTATCGGCTAATTTTTTGAGCGAGATATTAACGAAACCCCCATTTGAGGTCAGCATATAACGCCACGCCAGCAAAATCGCCGGGCCACCGGCCAGAATCACCGGCATGTAGAAGGCCATGCGGAAAAATTTAACGCCGGGAACTTCGTTGTTGAGCAACAAGGCCATAATAAGGGCCGCGATGATCTGAAGTGGTACGCCGACCAGCGCATAGTAGAAGGAGTTGAACATGGCACGGTTGAAATCCTTGCCATGCGGACCATCAACCAGCAGCATCGTGCGATAGTTGTCTAAACCCACCCAATGGCGCGGCTGGCCCAGTTCATAATCGGTAAAACTGTAATACAACGAGGCGAGCGCCGGGCCGAGGACAAAGAGTAAAAAACCCGTGATCCAGGGGCCAGCGAAGGTGAAGCCCCAAAACATGCGACGTTGTTCAGCTTCGGACCATCCTCGGAGCCGTGCGTACCCTTTCGCCAGATAGCCAAGCGTGAGGCTACAGAAGATGATGAAGATGACCGTAAGAAAAGCCCATTCAAGATTCTTGAGACGGAATTCAGATGCCATAGCCCGTTCGCCTGTTGAATTATCAGAAGCTGTTGTAGATAGAGGAGTTGCACCGGGGAGTTACCCCAGCCCCGGTGCAACTTTTTAGAGGGAACTAGTCCAAATAACCCTGTTCTTCCAAGATTGCGTCGTAGGCTTCTTTCAGATTGGTCTGGGTGTCTTCCAGGCTCTGTTGATCAGTCAGGAAGAGATTCACTTCGTTGAAGATCAGCGGACGCAGTTCAGCGGCAGCGCGAATATCGGAGTAGGCGCGGCCATATTCCACCGCCAGGTCGAGCAGTGTCGTCCAGACGGGGCTGTTGGCTTTGATGGTTTCCCAGGCATCCTGACGGACGGGGGTGAAACCTGCAACTTCGCTCAGCGCCAGCGCGTTTTCCTGCGTGGTGATGAATTTCAGGAATTCGACAGCTAATTCTTTATTTTCGACGTAAGACGGAACCGACAGCCAGTCGATGAAGACCTGGATCAGGGGCTGCCCGTTCGCGCCCGCAGGATACGGCGCGATAGCTACGCTTTCCCACACGGCGTCATCCAGCGGCGGGACGTTCCACATGGGGAAGATACCGCTGACAACCACACCTGATCCCAGCGGGGTGCCTTCGATAGGCGGCAGACCGGCGGTGTCTTCGGTGGGCAGTACGACGCGGCGACGGTCATACATATACTGAAGCGCTTCAGCGGTTTCAGGGCTGTCGAAGGTGCTGGTGCCATCTTCGTAATACAGTTCGCCACCGGCTGACCAGATATAGGCGATGAATTCCTGATCGTCAAACAACTGGCCGCCAATGTCCATGAAGCCCTGCTTCGAGACAGCGCCATTTTCGACCGCTGTATTATCGGTGACAAATTGCAGCGCATCGGCAAAAGTCAGCGGAGCCGCGAAGTTCGCCGGATCAGCGGTCAAATCGGTGCGGTAGAAAATGGGGCGAGGCGACATCAGCAGGGGCATACCACGCATATGACCATCGCAGGACACGGTTTCAAGCGCAGCGGGGAGGAATGCGTCCAGCCCATCCCAATCCGCGAGATAGGGATCGAGGTCGGACAGCAAATCGCAGAAGGTCGCTGCATGTTCAGAGCCAAGATAAACCAGATCGGGGCCTTCGCCCGTGGTGATCCAGCCTGCGACGGTGGTATAGAAGTCGGCCCAGGTGCCGTTCAGGAGTTCCATTTTCACAGCAGGATGTTCGGCTTCGAAGGCCGGGAAAGCGACATCATTAAACCAAGTCAGCGCTGAGTCGGGTAAACCCACCAGATAGAGTTCAAGTGTTTCTTCGTCTTGCGCTTTGACTGACGCGGCGGGGCGGACAGAGGCAGCCAGACCCAGCACCATGATCAGGGCCAAAGCTAAATAAAGGGTACGTTTCATCGAATTCATCTCCTTGTAATTTCAATTTCTACGAGCAAAAAACGAAGGTGGAAGATGGATACTCTTGCTTCTCGTGCGATTACTGCCTCCTATCCTCATTTTTAAGGTTGGCAATAGGTTTAAAGTTCGCGCCGAAGAAAGTTAGTTATTATTCCTTACTAACTTGATCTAGTTTATCATATATCCCAAAGGCTTGTCAACAAACTGTTGGAGACTACTTGCGACTTGTATAAATAGTATTTGGCGGTAGGCTAGGGGCGGCGAAGTGTGTGGAATAGAGGAACGATTATGGCCGAAAAACAAGAACCAATTATTGTTTGCCGCGATGTGCATAAGTGGTTTGGAAAATTCCATGTGTTGAAGGGAATCGATCTCACCGTTTATCCGCAAGAAGTGGTGGTGATCATTGGGCCGTCAGGATCGGGGAAATCCACATTCATCCGGTGTATTAACCGGCTGGAAGAACACCAGGAAGGGCAGATCGTGGTGGATGGGATCGAACTGAGCCACGATATTCGAAATATTGCCGCCATTCGCAGCGAGATCGGGATGGTCTTCCAGCAGTTTAACTTATTTCCGCATTTAACGGTGATGCAGAATGTGACGCTGGCTCCGCGGTACGTCCGGCACCAACCGCGCCATATATCGGAAGAAACCGCGAGGCAACTACTGGCACGAGTGGGAATTCCCGAACAGGCGCGGAAGTATCCGGGGCAGCTTTCGGGCGGGCAGCAGCAGCGGGTGGCGATTGCGCGGGCGCTGGCGATGCAGCCGAAAATTATGCTGTTCGACGAACCAACCTCGGCGCTTGACCCAGAAATGATCAAAGAGGTGCTGGACGTGATGCGCGAACTGGCTCAAAGCGGCATGACGATGCTGGTGGTGTCGCATGAAATGGGCTTTGCACGTGAAGTCGCGGATCGAATTGTCTTTTTTGATGAGGGCCGGATTGTGGAAATGGGCACACCGGAGCATTTCTTCGAGAACCCACAGCATGAGCGAACCAAGTTATTCCTGTCGCAAATTTTGTGAGAGGAGATAGCCTGTCCGGTTTATGTCGTCTCTTGGATGGTTTACAGGAGGCAACGCAAGCGGAGATTGCGCGGCGGCACAAGTGCTGGCGCAAAAGGTCGTCAAAAATCTGCGCTACCCTGTAACTCTGGCGTGCCGCATCATATATTTTAGGAGCAGTATTTATGCCTCACATTCAGGTGAACGGTGTTGAGATTTATTATGAATTGCACGGGCAAGGTGATGATGTCCTTGTTTTGAATAATGGAATCATCGCCAGCACCACGAGTTGGTCGTACCAACTACCGCCACTCACACCTCGGTTTCGCGTGCTGCTCTACGATATGCGCGGACAGGGACAATCGCAAAAATGGGCTGAAGGCGATCCGCCGTATACCTGGGAGCTGCACGCGGATGATCTCGCGGCGTTGATGGATGCATTGGACATCCCAACCGCACATATCGGCGGGATTTCATATGGCGGTGAACTCACCCAGGTTTTCGCGCTGCGGTATGCTGAACGGTGCCGCAAACTGATTATGGCGGATTGTGTGAGCCAGGTGGATGCCATGTTGGGCGCAATTGTCACGAGCTGGGCAATGGTCGCGGCGACAGGCGATCATGAGTTGTTCTATAAAACAACATGGTATTGGAATTTCAGCGAAGCATTTTTTGCCGCAAAATATACGTTTCTGCTCAGCCGGGTGGAAGCGGCTAAGGCGCTGCATCTGCCTTCGGTAATCCAATTGTGCCGATGCTTCAATACGATGAATACCACCGCACGACTGGGCGAAATTCAGCATCAAACCTGTGTGATGGTGGGCGAAAAGGATATTTTGAAACCGGTGCATTACAGCGAAACCCTGGCACAGGGGATGCCTAATGCCAGCCTGCATATGATTGATGGGGCCGGACACGCCTCATTTTGGGAAAACCCAGCCCAATTTAACCAGATTGTACTGGACTTCCTGACTTCGTAAGGGGGAAAATCGCGTCGTGAAATCCATTCTCACGACGCGAAATTTGGTATATTACTCCATCACGCGAAGCGTTGATGGAATATCCATACGTTTCATCTTTTGAATGGTGAGCAGTGGCGTCAGGGTAACGATGATCACACCGGTCAGGATGACCAAGAACCAGGTGAATGGCGCGACGGTCATGGTGAAGCGGGCATCAGCAGCGATCCCAGTCATCTGTGTTAATAAAAACCAATACAGTACCCCTGATCCCATGAGCGAGCCAAGCAAACTGCCTATGATACCATAAACTAAATTTTCGAGCATGGACATTCGTACGACAGTTCGGATGGGCAGGCCAAAAGCGAACATAGTCGCGATCTCTCGCGAGCGCTCATTCATGCCGATGTTGGTGGAATTGAAGGCGATGAGGAAAGACAAGAGCAGCACACCTATTTCGACACCATATAGGAATTTTACGGCCTCGTCAAAGATGCTCGCCGCTGTATCTACCGCCCCGGTAATAGAAATCACTGCGGCGACATGAGACCCCTGGAACAACGCTTGTTTGACCTCGATATAACTTACACCGGGGGCAGGGTCGATCTGGATGCGATTAACCAAACCGCTCAGATTTAACAGATCGGCCTGAGACAGATCCATATAGACATAGTTCCGCCAGGGATCGGCATGAATACCGGTGATTTTCACCTCGCTCCAGACCAATTCAGCGTCTAACAGCCCTTTGCGGCGGGGATGTTCGAGCGTGATGGTATCGCCGACCTCAACGCCCAAATCATCGGCGGCTTTCTGGGCGATGAGGATGCCCGGATTTTCGCTGGAGGGGCGTTGGCCCGCGATGAGAGTCGGGGACCAGAGCGGATTGTCCAGGTGTAGTAATTCAATCGCGGCCAGGATTTCTTTGTCGCCCTGGCGCATTTTACCGGGCACTCGGAGCCATGGTTCGGCAAGGCTCACAAGGGGTGATTGGGTGATAAAAGCCACTTCGGGCGAGTCAATTGGATAGGGAAGATCGAGAGAAACGACAATCCGGTTGGGGTGATCCTGCAAGGCCTCGGCGCGAATCTTATCGATGGTGAATAAGACACTATCGAGAATGCCCACAATGCCCACCAGGGTAGTTACAGCGGTAGCAATGCCTAACATGGTGGCGAAGGTGCGGCGCGGGGACCGGAACAGATTGCGCAGTGGAATCTGGACAAAACTTTGGCCGGGGAGCGGAAAACGGTTTAACCAGCGCGACAGCCGATTGCCTTTTTCGATCAGGTGTCCGGTTTTGATGGCGTCAATCGGAGAGACACGAACCGCCCGCCATACAGGTAGCAGGGCTGCAACAAATGGCAGGATTAGGCCCAGGATCACGGCACGAACAAACACATGCGGATAGATCAGGGTGCCGTAGGTGGGCAGGGGTAAAATGCCTTCGATCCAGGTTCCGGCGAGTTGAGCGAGCAGCAACCCCAGCAGGATACCGAGAACTGTGCCAGACAGCGCAATTTGAGCGGCGACTAACAAGGGGCGAATCATCAGGAGGCGAGGGGGCATCCCCAGCGCCATGCCGATGCCGATCTCACGGCGCTGGGCCTGGATGATGCGACCCGACAGGTTGAATGCGCCAAAGGCAGCTCCTAGCAGAAACAGCATGGCGATCATGTCGTAAATCTGCTGGTTCATGTCGATGGAACGGTAGACGGTTGAATAGGTGTAGTCCCATTTACGGGCGGTCCAGGTATAGCCTTTGTTGGGAAAGGCCGCGCGAAAAGCAGCCTCGATTTCGCGGCGGACTAAATCTTGATTCGCGCCATCTCGGAGGCGCAGCACGAGGTTATTCACCAGATTGGGGCGATTGGTGATCTGCTGGGCGGTTTTGAGCGGCAAAAACACCCCGGCAATGCTAGCCTGTGCCCAGATACCGCCATCGTCGGACATGACAATAAAATATTCGGGGGTTGTGCCCTGGCCGACATAGCGCAAGGGAATATCGCCACTTAAGCGGATTTCGCCCTGGGAAGGCAGATTATAGTGTTCGGCAAACTGCGATTCGAGGATCGCAACCGGCTGTCCATCGTCGGCCTGGGTCAACGGGCGACCCTGGATGACGGATATTTGGTTCACCTGGGGAGCGCCGTTTGACAGATCCATGCCGATGATATGACCGCGGACCAGGATATTCTCGCCCGCACTAATGGTGGTGGTGGCTAACAAGCGCACTTCAGCGGCTTCGATCCACCAGGGGTCTTCGATGGAATGCACAATGTTTAGAAGCGCCTCGGCTTCGACATAACTGCCCGGAGTCAACTTCATCTGAAGATCGTACATCCCTAGCTGCTCAAAACCTTGATCAGCCGCTTTGGTACGCCAGGGGGTGGTACTGCCCAAACCGGCATAAATGCCTGTTCCGAGAGCAATAATCAGGGCAATGACAGCGACCTGTACCGCCCGTTCACGTAGATCGCGCCAGGACCAGCGCAGCCAGTGGATCATCGTTAACTCAATCCATAGACGGGAACAGCCGCGCCATGCACCGCACGGGCAGCCTCGGAAGCGAGAAACAGGATTACATCGGCGAGGGCTTCGGGCTGGACCCAGCGATCTATCTTGCCATTGGGTATCTCGGCGCGGTTTTGCGGGGTATCAATGGTGCCGGGCAGAATACAGTTGATGTTGATGCCTTTGGTTTTGTATTCGGCTGAGAGACTTTCGGTGAGGCGGATTACGGCACTTTTGGCGATGCTGTAGGCGCTCATGTTTGCGCCGCCGGTTAAGCCTGCACGGGCGGCGACATTGATAATTTTGCCATGCCCGCGTTCCAGCATAGGGGGGATGACGTGTTGGGCCAACAGGAAAGCTGTCTTTGCGTTCAGATTCAGCATAAAGTCCCAGGTTTCAAGCGGGGTTTCGTGGGCGGGCGTCCCGGCGCGGTAGCCGCCAACGGTGTTGGCGACCACATCCAGTTGGCCGAAATGGGCGAGCACCTGAGCGATCATCTGGTGGACCGAATCGGCGGCGGTGAGATCGGCGGCTACGGTGAGCAGGTCGGGGCTAGCGTCGCCAAAGATGGCGTGGACATTATCCGGCAGGCGATCTACTAACGCCAGTCTTGCGCCCGCAGCATGAAAGGCTTGGGCAACAGCACGGCCAAGATTCCCGCCTGCGCCTGTCACCAGCACGACCTGACCAGAGAAATCGAACATGACGGCCTCCTTATGATTTCATGTGGCGATTATCGATTCGTTCAATTAAGATTGGTGCGTATGGCTACTATCACTCACCGACAACTGGTTATTACTTTTGCCCTGATTATGGGGCTTTTTTTGGCTGCGCTCGAAGGCACCGTGATCAGCACGGCGATGCCAACCATTATTGCGCAATTAGGCGGGCTGGAAGTCTATAGCTGGGCATTTTCCAGCTATATGCTGGCATCAACCACTACCATTCCCATCTTTGGGCGCTTATCCGATCTGTATGGGCGCAAACCAATTTACCTCGGCAGTATTGTGTTGTTTCTGATTGGTTCGGCGCTGTGTGGGCAAGCGCAGAACATGACCGAACTGATCGCCTTTCGCGCCATCCAGGGGCTTGGAGCGGGTGGTCTGCTGCCTGTCACCTTTACGATTATTGGCGATCTTTTCACATTTGAACAGCGCGCCCGGATGCAAGGCTTATTTTCCAGCGTATGGGGAGTGTCGAGTGTGATCGGACCGCTGTGCGGCGGATTTTTGGTTGATCATGTATCGTGGCGGTGGGTGTTTTATCTCAATATTCCGTTTGGACTGCTGGCGGCAACAATTATTCTGCTCCGGTTTCATGAAGCCGTTGAAGATCGGGCCGGGGGACAGGTAGATTATCGTGGGGCGCTGCTGCTGGCAACCAGCGTGCTGTGTTTGCTGTTTGCTGTGTTGGAAGGCGGACGGCAATATGCATGGACGGACCCGCGTATCGTTGGGCTGTTGGTCACAGCGGGTCTGGGCTGTGCGGCGTTTATCTGGCTGGAACAACGGATTGATGAACCGCTGATGCCGTTGAGTCTGTTCAAAGACCGACTGTACCTCGTAGCAAGCGGTTATAATTTTTTAGCCGGGTTCGCGCTGATGGGGATTGTTTCGTATATCCCATTATTCGTCCAGGGCGTGTTGGAAACGAGCGCGACCCGCGCGGGCGCAACTCTTACCCCACTCAGTCTGGCCTGGGTCAGTGGGAGCATCATCAGCGGGCAGTTACTGCTGCGCGTGGGGCCGCGCCAAATTGTGTTTGCTGGAGCTGCCAGCCTGCTCACTGGAACGTTCGTGGTTACGCAGTTGGGAATCGCCAGCACACAACTGATCGCAGTGATTGGGATGATGTTCATGGGGCTGGGAATGGGGCTGACACTGACGAGTTTTCTGGTATCGGTCCAAAACCGGAACCGGCGCGCGCAGTTGGGGGTGGCGACATCGGGACTGCAATTCATTAACAGTATCGGCGGCACTATCGGCGTGAGTGTGTTAGGCGCGGTGATGGCTTCACGCCTCAGTGACGGGTTAGCTTCCCTGCCTGGGGGAAAATCAGTTAACCCGGTCAGCCTGCTCGACAGCAATAACCAAACCAAGCTCCCTCCGGCAGTGGATGAAGCCTTTCAAGAACTGCTGGCGGCGGCGCTGCACCCGGCGTTTATGATCGCGTTTGGTGTGGCCCTGGTGGCGCTGATTGTGGTGTTGTTTACGCCGCGCGGTTCCAGCCGGGCGCTGGTTGAGGAAACTAAGTCTCCGCTGGAATCGGTCACTGGTCGTTAGCGTCTTTCTCTGCCTGTACTATAATAGGTGCTGGACAGTCTTCAGGGAGCGCAGTCGTATGGACCCAGTGCAGTCCCTTGCCATTTTGTTCGCTGGCGCATTTTTGATGGTGCTGGTCACGCTGGTGTTTTATGTATTCACCGTGCGACCTCGTTTGCTGGAAGGCCAAGAGACGCTTGTCGCGCAGGACGACGAGCGTTTATACACGGAGATCGCTGAGCAGCGGACACTGATTCAACAACTGAACCAATCGCTGCGGCAGCACACGGAACAGCTTCAAGTTAACGCAATGCGCGTTCCGGCAAACCAGGGGATTGATGAACTGCGGGAGATTCTGCGAGTTCAAACCACGATGAACGGCCAGATCGGCGAGCAAGCGGGTAAACTCAGCCAACACGAAACGATTCTTACGAAAACCACACAGCAAGTTGAGCAGATTGCTACTGTGACGCTGCCTCATATCCTGAATCAAATTTCCGCGCAGGGTGAGAAACTGGACCGGCTAGAAAGCAAATTGAATCAGCCATCTGCTGATCAAAACACATTGGTTGCAGAGCGGCTGATGGCGATCAGTGCGCGGTTGGATGAATGGGCCATCGAACGCGCGCAGGAACACGAAAAGCTGGCTGAAAACGCGCGTATTCTGGCAGAACTTGATCGCCAACTGGCGGCGCAAGCACAGGCTACCCAACAAATCGACACGAAGGTAAGCGAACATACTACCATGCTGCTGACGGCGGCTACAGAACGGCGCGAACAGGCGGGTGTGTTAGTACGGGTGGTGGATCAGTTGGGCGAATTTTTCCCGATTATGCGGCAACTTATTTTCAGCCGCCCGCAAACGGAGTCCAAGAAGCGTACGCCTGTTCCTGGGCAGGACCGGCTAACCGACATCAAAGGGATCGGGCCGGTGTATGCGGGTAAATTATATGAGGCGGGAATTTATACCTTTCGCCAACTCGCATCGATGAGTCCTGACGAAGTGCGCGTGTTGATTGATGCCCCCGCATGGCGTCAAAAGGCGGTCAATGCGGAAAGCTGGATCGAACAGGCGGGGCTTTTTGCTTCTCAACGTGAGAAAGTCGAGGAACTTTCGTGAGCGGCGAGGATCGCCGGAAACTGGTTCACCGGCTGGACATTGTTTTTTTCATCGGACTGCTTGTGACGTCCGGGTTGGCGGCGGTGTTGTTCTGGAGCCAATTTGATACGGATGACGAAGCGGATGCCGTCAGCGAGAAGCCAAGTGCGACCCAGACTGATCTCCCCACAGAAACGGAGACTGCGACTCCGATAGCTACGCTTACTTTGCCCCCTACGCTGACACGCACCTCTACGATCACACCTTCAGCGACACAAACCCGTACATCCACCGCAACAGCAACACCCTGGCCCGCGCCTGTGGTTTCGCCGCTGGCACTGGCGGAGATGTATGCCGGAGAGCCGCTGTTGATCATGGGGACGGCGCAGCCGGGAGATACAATTCAACTATTTGATCAGGATGAATTGATTATCGCTGTGACAGCGGGTGATGATGGGGCGTGGAGCATCGATCTGACTAATGGGCTGCCTGCCGGAACGCATAACCTGGCGGTGGTTGCGGTTGGGCCGGGCGGTGTTACCAGCGATCCGGTGGCCATTGGATTTGATGTGGCTAATCCGCCGACAGAGACACCAACGCCAACGAGTACCGCAACCCACACACCAACGAATACCCTAACCCCTACACCAACAGCGACTCATACCAAAACACCCAGGCCGCCAACAGCAGTTTCGGCAACTGAGGTATTGGTTGTGCCCAGCGAAACAACTGCGCCCAGCTTGACGCCCGTGCCTCCGAGCGTAACGGTAACTGTCCTCCTACCGCCGACTGAAACCCAGGAGCCAACCCGCACACCGACTTCAATGGCAGCGCCGACTGAAACACTTGCGCAGACCGACACACCGCATCCACCAACCCTCACGCCGACAGTTGAACTGCCAGCGATACCACAGCTTGATGCACTTCCGAGCGAGATGTCTATTCTCGATCCGGTGGTGATCACAGGGGCGGGCGAAGCAGGACAAACGATCTCGCTCAGCACAAATGGTACAGCTATCGGGGAAACGGCTGTGCAGGCCGATGGAACGTGGAGTCTGGCCTGGCAGACTGATTTACTGGGAGCGGTTGAGATCAGCGCGGCGGTTACTACTGACGAGGGGCTGGTGAGCGATCCGGCAGTCGGAGAAACGGAACTTGTCGCGCCTCGACCAGAGATTAATTCGCCCGCTTCGGGAGATGTTTTTTCGCCCGGTGTGGCTATTCCGGTGAACGGCACGGCGCAGCCCGGTACAACGGTTGAAATTCGGAATGAGGGCGCAGGGACGGTGATTGCGACGGCTCCGGTAACGGCCAGCGGCAGATGGGAAACTACAATTGTACTGTACGGTGCCGGAAAGGTGACGATCAGCGCGGCAGCGGTAGGTGCGGCGAACTCTTCAGACCCATCTGATCCTGTGACTATTACCCTGGCTCCTCCGGTGCATCCTGATACGGGCGGGAGCGCAGACAGCCACAAAGCGGGTCAGACCTTTACTGTTTTGCTGGCCTTATTGTTGGCCGCAGGTGGATTTAGTATGTACTTTGCGGGCCGTCTCGTGTATACATTGGCCCAAGATCGATTAAAACCTCACTGATGAAAAGGATTATCCTATGGCGTCGATGCGGCGCTACCAGTGGTTGGTAGCGAGCGGAATTGTTGTGCTGATTATTGGAATCGGGGCGGTCATTATCTCTAATCAGATTCTTGATCCGGGCAGCAAGGGAGATACATCCACCGATCTGAGAACACCGGTGGTGACTATTCCCCCGACATACTATTTTGATGTGGTGCCGGAACAGTCGCATGTGGACTTCACTACCGAAGTAACCGGATTAGGGACAGTGGAAGGCGTTTTTCCGGTTGAGGGGGGAACGATTCAACTGGAACCGGCGGGAAATGAACTGCGTGTGCATGTCTACCTGGAAATCGCGGTGGATCGTGTGGAAGCCAATGGACTGGTCCAATTGGCCTTACGGGCAGCTATGAAAACAGGTGATTATCCGCTAGCGTTTTATGTGTCTGAGTCGAAAGAATTGGTCCCGGTAACAGAAGAGGAAATCGCGTTTACGCTGGACGGGACGCTGGACGTGCATAATGTTGAACATGCGCACACGATGACTGTGCGTGCCCAGTTGGTGAAGGGCAATATGTGGGCAATTGCGACCTCGGATTTAGATCTGGCCGATCATGCGGTGGAGTTCCCGCCGCCCATTGAAAGTAGCACGATCAAAATGACGGCGAATTTGCAAGCGGTCGAAAGCGTCAAACCGGATACGGCGACAGAAACAGCAGCGCCATAAGCGAATAATACGCGGGGCAATTCACGCGAATTGCCCCATTAGAACCTAATAGGGGCGGCTGTAGTACACATAAACCGAACCGCCTACGCCCAGCCAATCATACAGCCAGTGGGCATCGCTGATGCTTAGATTGACGCAGCCGTGACTGTGGCGGTAACCAAAGCCGTTATGCCAGTAGGTGCCGTGTAAGCTGATGTCGCCATCGAAATACAACGCATAGGGGACATTTTCCAGACGGTAAAAATCGGGTTCGCCTTCCGCGCCAGACATTGGCCCGTTCTGGCGGTGCCCCCAAACCTGGAACAGGCCTTCCTGTGTACTCCAATCGGGCAGGCCGGATGAGACCAGGGTAGCAAAAACCATCGTATCGTTTTCATAGGCGACCAGAACCTGTTCATAGAGGTCAACAGCAACCCAACGGCCAGAAACGCTTGCCGGACGTGCAATACGGCGGGCGACACCCATCAAGCGCTGCTCAACCCATTTCCCAGGGGCGACCAGATACCAATCCAGCCCATTCACGTTAACGGTGGCGTAGATATTCATCAGTTGGTAGCGGAACAACAGCATATCGCGGCTGATTACCTGTTCACCGCCGGGGGTGGCACTGGCGTATAAGTCTTTGAGAATCCAACCGAAGGGGCGTGCCGGTTCAGACTGGATAAAAACGCCGGTGAACGTTGATGGCTCGACCCACTGCAAATAGCGGGTTTCGATCCACTCGTTGGTATTGATCTCGGTCCAGGTGTCGGTGACGGTACGCGGAGTGATGAAGTTAAACCCGGCATCGATGGTATAGAGGGTGTAGCCGCCGCCCGGCGCACTGTAGACGGTCACTACATGATCGGACACGACACGCATAAAGGTGTACCCATCGGCGGCACCGTAATCGACGGCTAGATTGACAGCCGGTGGCGACGGTTCAGCCATCATCAGCGCGTCACATTCTGGGCTAGAGAAGTACTCGGTGCTGAATCCATCACAGCCCCAATAGAGTCCTGTGGCGCGGACTGCGGGGGCCGGAATAAGCATAAGCAGGCTGGATAGAATCAGTAGGGCGCTGATAAATTGCAGTGGGCGGGACATTTTGGTTTCTCCGATGAATCTGAATTCCTGATTGAGTTATACAACACCCTGATCTGCCGCTGCTAGCCGTTCGGCTGATGGTTTTTCGCCGCTTACTCTTCGACTTGCCCACTGTGTCCCGATCCAGCCCGCCGCAAAAATCCACCAGATGGGATACATGGGGAAGAGATAACGGGGCAAAGCCATTAATACGAGGTGGATTCCGGTAAAATAGAGCAGCAGGCCGTACAGGGGCAAAAGGACACGCCACTGCCGCCAACTCCAAAGCATCCCCAGCCCTCCTAATGCTAACCCGCCGAAATGGAACAGGTACAGGGCCAGCTTGGGCCAAAAGGACTCGATGCGCGTCAAATCTGCCAGCCCGCTTATAGAACGGTCTTCACGGAGCCAGTGACTGACGGCATCACGGATACTTTCGCCGGGATAATAAACGGTGTTATGGGGCTGAATATAGGCTTTCGCCAGTCCTTGGAAGCGATCCATGAACCAGCCCATCGGATCGCTGGTGATGTTCTTTTTGATCTCGGTTTTTAAGATGTTCGTGCGATCTTTACCATCGTCGGCAGCCGAGATTTCAAGCTGCTGATCGACTTCTTCCGGGGAAATGGGACTGTCGGCACGGAGATAGACAAAGCTCCAGAAGCCCTCACCACCGACCACAAACCGATCCCACACGGCGAGATTGTAAATGGTCCAGGTGGAGACGATGAGCGCATAGCTTGTTAACAGCGCAAGAGATAGGCGGAGCCAATGACGACGCTGAACCAGGAACAGATGCAATACAAGACCCAGCGGGAACAGTAAAAATACTGCACGAGTCAGAGTCGCCAGGCCGAACAGCGCTCCTACCAAGGCGAGATAGGGGGAGGTGGGTTTGGCGTAGAGGTATAACCAGATCGTCCCAAACAGGAAAAACAAAAACAGCCCTTCACTGGTGAGGTTGCCCGCCTCGATAATCAGCACTGGGCTGACGATCATCAGGACGCCCACCAACAGCCCGGATCGTTCGGAGAGCAGGCGGCGCGCGATCAGATAAACAGCGGCGCAGACGGCGGCACCCATGAGCGCCTGCAACGAACGCGCGATCTGCATTTCGGCTGTGGTGTAATAATGTCCATGCGCGGGCGAGGCTGAATCAAGTACCTGGATGACGCCGAGAAAAACAGGATACAGCGGCGCGGTTTGAAGCGGACCGGGTGTTTTGCCGGTGGTGACTAACTGGTGCCCATTATGCATATACCAGTTGGTATCGCCGCCGCGCAGCCTGGGCGTGGGATCGATGAGGAGGACAAAGACCAGCCGTATGATCAATGCCACAAAAAAGATAAGCAGCGTGCGCCGCCATAAAACAGTTGAAGTAGTTGGACTCAAGGTATAATAATCCGGTTGCGTGTCTACGAAAGGTTGCTCAACATGCTGCCACTTGTCCACCGGCGCGGGTTCTGGCCCATTACGATTGTGGTTCTGGCGCTGCTGCCACGTCTGGTGTTTCTGTTCATTTCCAAACATCCCGGCTTGTGGGACCCCACCGAATACTACAATCTGGCGGTCAATCTCCACGATGGCCGAGGATTCACATTGGATTATATCTGGAATTTTGCTAATCATCCCGAATCCGTCAGCCACCCGTTGGATCATTGGCTGCCGCTGCCCGGTGTGCTCGCAGCGGGGTCGTTTGCCCTGTTCGGCGTTTCAGTACAGGCAGCACTGCTGCCGTTTGCGCTGCTGGGTGCGGTGCAAAGCCTGCTGGTATACGCCTTCGCAGGGCGGATCGGAGCCAGCCGCGCGACTCAAGTTTTTGCGGCGCTGGCAACGACCTATCTTCCCTGGTTGTTTCTCTCATCGGTGCATACGGACACGACGACACTATTTGGCGTGCTGGGGTTTGCGTGTATGGCGGCGGTGTATCTCGGTACGGTAGGCGATGGCCGCTGGTACTGGGCGGCGGGACTATGCACCGGGTTGGCGATTCTGACGCGAAATGATGGCGTGATGCTGGTTCTGGCGGGCGGACTCGGCGCGTTGTGGCTGGCCTGGCGCAAACAAGGCCGAATTCCCTGGCAGCATGTGATGATCGGCGGCGTGCTGGGGCTGATCGTGCTGGTGCCCTGGCTGCTGCGCAACCAGTCCGAACTGGGCGAACCCTGGCCCGGCAGCACAGCACAATCGCTGTTTGTGACAGAACACGAGGACTTTTACGCTTATTCAAAAGAAATATCGTTGAACACCTATCTGGATCAGGGCGTGATCACGATCATCAAAAAGATGATTTTTGAACTGGCCGCCAGCGTGAAACTGATGCTGGTGATGCTGGAATTGATTTTTCCGGTGGCGGTTGTGGGCGCGCTGTTGGATATTGTCACCAAACGGTTTCGCCAAAATCATGATGGGCCGGAGATCGCACCGTTTGTTCCGGCATTGTTGTTCATTCTGCTGACGTTTCTGGCGTATGGAATCCTGATGCCGTATCTGAGCCAGGCGGGAAGCTTCAAAAAGGCGTATTTAGCGATGGCCCCATTTTTGCTCATCCTGGGAGCCGGTACAGTCGAACGTTATGTCCAGCCGCGCTGGGCGTTTCGCGCTGCCGCGGCGATCACGCTTGTGCTGCTGCTGGTGAATGCGGTTGAGTTAACACGCGCCGATTTTAAGCTCAACAACCAGCAGAAAACCATGTATGAGGAAATTGGGGCCAGGCTGGACGAACTGCAAAAAACAGAAGATCGGGAAATTATTGTGATGACGCGCGATCCCTGGTCGATCAATTTTGTGACGGGATACCGGGCGGTGATGGTGCCGAACGAACCCCTCGACGTTATTTTGGAAGTGGCGGATCGCTACGGTGTGACCTATCTGCTTGCGCCCGTTCCACGCGAAGCGATCAGCGCGATTGATCGGGGTGAAGTTGAGGAACCGCGCCTGGAACGGGTTGCTGAATTTCCGGATTATGGGCACTATCTCTACCGGATTTTGCCTCCCACTGAGGACATCGGAGAATGAAAGCTGTCCGGATCACCGTGATCCGGGCAGCTTTTAAGAATTTAATGGCGGAAACGCCGTTCAGGGATGCCCGGCACATAATAGTGTTCGAGACGCATGTAGTATTCCAGCGACTCGGCGGGCGGGTCGCCGGGAATAGGCAGCCTGGAAAACGTCTGGAAATACAACAGGCAAGCATCACGCCACCAGCGCGCTTCTTTTTCCTGAATGCGGAGCAGCGTCTGGACGTGTTTGAAGCGGGCTTCATCGACAAAATCGGCCAGCGAGTCCCAGATTTGCTGCATATGGCGCACGGATTCAATGCCAGTTTGGTACTTATCACATAACTCATCCCACAGCGTTCGCCCGGACTGCATCGGGTAGGTCCAGGGTACATGATGGAACCACAGCAGCAGTTCATCCGGGCAGGTTGCAAGGTTCCCGACCAGTTCTCGATAGGGAGAGCAATACTGGCTGACGGCATCACTTCCGCTCGGTGAGCGGTCAAAACCCACCCCAACCGCATCCGCACGATGATAGTACAGAGATGTCCAGTCTGCGCGGCCACCCTCGACCCAGGGACCGGGGCCGTAGTGATGATCACGCGCCATGATATGATGCAAGCCGAGCGGCGTCATGTAATTGACCACTGCCTCGCGAGATTCGATCATCATGGCTTTGACCGGTTCGACAAACTGCTTCTCGTTGCTAAAGGTCATACGCAGCCAATCGTCGGCAATGTCTTCGGATGTGGTTGTGTGATCCCATGCTAAGCGCCCATAGGCGAACCAGTTCGCCGCTGCAAACGGATGGCCGCACCAGTTGAGCTCGGACCCTACATTGGACACGGCTGCGATACCGGATATTTTAAGGTTATCTAAACTGCCGTCTACGACTTTCGCCACCGTGGAGCCAGGACCATAACAATATGTGTCAGAATCCAGCGTTTCCTTGAACAAGGGGGCGAGATAGACAAGGTGAGTCGCGCCCCCCAGATATTCCTGGGTGATCTGGACTTCGAGTGCCAAAGGGGTCCTGGGCATGGCTCCAAACATGGGGTGGTAGGGTTCGCGTGGCTGAAAGTCGATGGGGCCGTTTTTGACCTGCAGCAGCACATTCGGCAGGAATGTGCCATCCTGGGGAACCAAATCATGGTAGGCTTGTTTGGCCCGGTCGTCGGGTACATTTTCATCATAAACAAACGCACGCCAACTCACGATGCCATTGTAGGGAGCGAGTGCATTGGCGAGCAGGTTGGCACCATCGGCATGAGAACGTTTGTAATCGTGAGGGCCAGGTTGACCTTCTGAGTTAGCTTTGACGACAAACCCGCCGAAGTCGGGGATGAGGTCGTAAATTTCCTTCACTTTGACTTTCCACCAGGCGATTACATCTGGATCGAGCGGATCGGCAGTGGTCAGACCGCCGATTTCGATAGGCGCACTGAAGCGCGCCGTCAGATAGATATGGATACCATAGGGACGAAACAGATCCGCAAGCGCGGCGGCTTTGGTAAGGTACTGTTTCGTCAGAACGAGGGCAGAAGCATTGACGTTGGTAAGCACCGATCCATTCAAGCCGATGGACGCCATGATCCGCGCATAGTCTTTATATTGGGGCGAGAGATAGTCGGGTAGTTTGTGCCAATCCCAGATAGAAAACCCCGCATAACCCCGCTCGATGGTGCCATCCAGGTTATCCCAGTGATCCAGCATACGATATTTGATGCGGGGCGCACTCGTAATTTTTAAATTGTGGAGGGGTTTGTGCGTTTGGAGATATCTTAAAAAATGAAATACCCCATATAAAACACCAAGGTCTGTATTGCCCACGATGGCAATACAATCTTTATCCTGAATGCGGCAGCGAGTAATCACATAACCTTCGTTACCAACTGCTTTTAGTTCCGGTGTGAAGGCGGCAAGAAGTGGGGAACGCTGCGGAGTACCAAGCACCAGGGTGCCGTTGTGATCCACCTGATTTACGATGGACAGGGGCCTACCCAGCATTTTTGTTACGGCGGTTGTCAGTTCTTCGCGGGTGGCGATAAGGGGTGGGGAAGTATTCGGAATGATGGCCTGGGTGAGGGCGCTTTGATATTCAGCCCAAAGTGGGCCGGGCGAGATGGGGGCATACCGCAACCATAGTTCATAACCGTCTTCCGGGTTTTGTTTTCTATCTCGAGGTTGAACCATTGTTTTTTCCTTATGCGCGTGCCCCTTGGCCGGTGTAGAAAAACGACATGAACTGCATCCAGCCCGTTAACTTCGGCTGCACAAACCGGCCATTTTGCAGGCGTTTGCAAAATGAATTTCAAAAAAGGTGGGAGAGAAATTCCCAGATTATTCAGCGTAGAATATGACGATTTTTGAAGGAGAGCAAATATTATTGTGGTTTTGAAAGTTTTTAACCTGTTTTGTGATCGTCGAACAGGTGTGGCTCGATAACGTGCCATGCACCCCAGCATATCAGTAAAGCAATACTGGAAAAGGTGATGAGTAATGCAAAAAAGCTGGGCAAAAAGAGGGTCAGTAAAAGCGGCGCAGCACTCAGCAGGACGACAAAAATTGACCAAAGGGGATGCAGAAATACGAGTCTAAGCGCCAGTTCGATCAACTGGCGCAGCGGCCATTCTTCGGTGGTGACGAGCAGCGGCCAGAGATACACGTTGGTCAAGATGGTCAGCGCGGCAACAAAAAACACCGCGCTGCGTGAGAGCCATACCAGGGCAGAAGTGTTATCCATCTGTCTCAGGACTGACAGATTAACTAACACTACGATGGCTATTCCGGCGTCTATCAATCCAATTAAGGTACTTTTTTGCCAATGCTGCTGGATTCCACCAAAAAAACGGCTGAATGGTTCTGATGATTTGCCCTGCACCCAGGGCATAAGTGTCGCAAACAGCCCGGCAGTCGCGGCGGGTAGTGTAATGAAAAATGATGCTAACACTGCCCAGAGCAAATTTGCCATCATAAAGGTGGTAATTTTGTCTAAAAATGAATCGGGCCGCCGGGCCGGTGGTTTGTGCGACACGGTTATCCTTTGAGGCCGCTTGTAGCGATGCCTTCAACCAGATAGCGCTGGAAGAAAATGAAGATCGCAAACACGGGCACCAGCGATAGGGTATTCATCGCGAAAATTGCGCCCCAATCGGTTGAACCGGATGGATCGGCAAACGCACGCAACGCCACTGATACCGTGTAGAGGTTCGGTTTCGTCAGGTAGATCAGGGGAGTCATGAAGTCGTCCCATGTCCAGTAGAACGAGAAGATGGCAGATGTGATCAAGGCCGGCTTGAGCTGGGGCAAAATGATGCGGAAGAAAATTCCACTTTTACCACAACCATCAATCATCGCCGCTTCATCCAGATCAATAGGAATGCCGCGTATAAACTGGACAATCATAAAAATGAAAAATGGCGCGCCTCCCAACCGAGGCAGCAGCAGTGGGTAGAAAGTATTGATCCATCCTAATTCGCTGAACAGGATATATTGAGGAATCAGTGTTACCTGATTGGGCAGCATCATGGTTAACAGCATCAAACTAAACCATATCCGTCTGCCGATAAAGTGTACCCGCGCGAATCCATAGGCCACTATAGCCGAAGCAGATACCTGGAATAATGTTCCTAATCCCGCATAAATCAGTGAGTTTTTGTAAAACAAGGTAAATGAGTATTCGCCAAAGCCCTGCCAGCCATTGGTATAGTTTTCAAGGTGAATTTCTTGGGGCAGGATGTTATCCGGGTTGGTCCAAATGTCGCCAGTATCCTTAAATGAAGAGGCAACCATCCAAATGATGGGATAAATCATACCTAATCCAATTAATCCAACAAAAGTATGATACAGAAAGGCTTTTAAAAAGCTTTTCTGATTCTTGCTCAGTTGAATCAGTGGGGCCTTTTCAAGACTGCGTACACCCATTATTTATCATCCCCTTGATAGTACACCCAGAAGCGCGAAGAAAGAAATGTAATCGCGGTAAAAAAGGCAATCACGGCCAGCAGCACCCATGCCATCGCCGACGCATAGCCCATTTGATACTGCCCAAATGCGCGACGGTACAGATAAAGCGGATAAAGAAGCGTCGTGTCACGCGGCGCACCGTTACCACCGGTGACGACATACGCCTGGGTGAACTGTTGGAATCCGTGAATCGTTTGCATCACCAAGTTAAAGAAAATAATAGGCGTGAGAAGGGGAAGCGTGATGCTTCGGAACCGCTGAAAAGCATTAGCCCCATCCATCGACGCAGCCTCGTAGTATTCAGGCGGAATTTGACGCAGTCCGGCCAGAAAAATTAGCATGGGAGAACCAAACTGCCAGACGGCTAACATGACCAGCGTCCAGATGGCATATTTGGGATCGCCAAACCAGTAAATTTCCTGGCCTAACAATGAGTTCACTAAGCCAGGCTGGCCCGCCCGCATTCCGAAAATCTGACGCCACATAACCGCGACAGCGATACTGCCGCCGATTACGGATGGAGCATAGTAGGCGGCGCGGTAGAAATAAACTCCCCGGCGTTTGGTATTCAACAGCATGGCTACCGCCAGGGCAAAGATCAACCGGAAGGGGATCGTGTAAACGACATAGCGCAAGGTGGCCCGGACGGATTTCCAGTAACGGAAATCGTGGTAAAACATCCGGTCAAAGTTATCCAAACCAATATAATTCCAGTTCGTTTTTACAATGCTATGGCTGAGTACATCATAATTGGTAAAGGCCAAAATAAACGACGCTGCAATAGGGAGGAAAGAAAACACAATAAAGCAGATCAGCCAGGGAGAAATAAACAAATAGCCAGCGAGATTGTTACGTCCAAAGGTGGATCGTTTACCCAGCAACCGTAAAATTCCAGTTCGTTTGCGAGGCACTGGGATCGACGCAGTATCACTCATGGTGGGTGTCCTCTGGTTATATACATAGGGGCGCACTGCGCCCCTATAACCTGTTAAATTACACGGAACTAGTTGCGGCCAAGAATTAAATTGGCCTCTTCGCGGAAATAAGCGGCTCCTTCTTCGGGCGAGATTTCGCCATAGAGCACGGGGTCTAAGAAGACAATTTCAAACACGTTGTCACGAATTTCAGCCCAACCTGCCGGATCGGGAGGCGGAACCGGGCTGCTGTCTTCTGTTACCAGCGCGAGGAAGTCGAAGATTTCTTGCTGGACAGGAGACACTTTTGCATACAGATTCTCACGGATCGTCGTGGAAATGGGGATACCACGCTCAGCCATCATAATATCGTTGGCTTCCACTGAGTTGGTGAAGAAGTCGATAAACATTGCGGCTTCTTTAGCGTGCTTAGCTGTCGAGGGGATAGCGAAGAACATGGATGGTTTGACGTAGTTTTGGGGCTGGCCGCCGTCGGGGCGGGGTAACGGCCACAGTTTGAAGTTCCGGCCTTCGCCAGCCGCGTTGGCAACCGCCACAACCTGATTGCTCCAATGGTAGGCCATCACCGACTTACCGGTTACGATGGGATTGTTTTCGGGACCCAGGTCTTCGTATTCGGCCCATTCAGCTTCGGAGGGCAGCGCGCCCGCATCCATCAGACGCAGGATCATATTGAGGAAATCCACATAGGGCTGATCGTCTTCGTAGCCGATGGACTTGCCATCATCAGCAAATACCCAGTCGCCGTAGCCAATATAAAGGGATTTCCAGAGGGCTTCGTCTTCCAGTGTCCCGCCGAAGCACCACATATCAAGCGCCTCATGAATCTGCATGCAGGTATCTTCGAAATCGGCCCAGGTCCATTGGGCTGAAGGCATTTCAACCCCGGCCTGTTCGAACAGATCCACATCGATCATGACAGCCTGAGAGTTCGTCCCCAGCGAAATGCCGTACTGCTTGCCGTCGATCTGGCCGCTTTCAAGCAAATTCGCAGGTACATCATCCAGGTTAATGGTGCCATCGGCAATGTATTCATCCAACGGCATCAGCAAATCACGCGAATACCATTCACGCATATAGGCATAGTCTTGCTGCATCACATCGGGCAGATTATCGCCGGAGGCTTTGGTGGTCATCAGTGTCCAATAATCACCCCAGCCAGAAAATTCGTAAACAACGTCAATGTTGGGATTGGCAGCTTCAAAGAGTTCGATGACGGCAATCGTCTGATCGTGACGGGTTTGCGATCCCCACCAGGTGATCTGCAGCTCGATTTTGTCTTGTTTACCGAAGGCGGATGCGCTCGGCACCACCAAGACAGCGAGTAAAACCAGCGTAACCATCAATCTTTTGGAGAACTTCATTTGGGGATTCCTTTCTGCAAGCATTTCATTGATTGTGATATAAAAGGTGGTAAATAATAGACGGGCGGGAAAACCTCCTGATGGAATATGCTTAAGTGATTTTGCGTGACTGGTCACACATATCATATAACTACAAATCTTTTTGTGTCAAGTGATTTACTGAAAAAGCAGAGGGTTTATCGCGAAATAAAATTTATTATGGTATAATTTGCGTGACTGGTCACAGAAAGAAGATAAAAATGACAGAACCCAAAGATAACCGCCCCACCATTCGAGATGTGGCCCAAGAGGCTGGTGTGTCCTATCAGACCGTCTCGCGGGTACTCAATGACCAGCCCCGCGTCTCGCCAAGTACACGCGTGCGCGTGCTTGACGCGATGAAAAAATTAGGGTTTCAGCGCAATCTAGCCGCGCAAATGCTGACCACGCAGCGTTCGCAAACGGTCCAGGTGATCACAGTGGATGGAAAGTTCCCATTTGAGATTCCACTGTTGGATGCCAAACAGGGAAATACTTACTCGGCAATCTATTCTGAATGCACGTCTTCTACCCTGGCACAAACCCTGGATACCGCGGCGGCGCGGATGGTCGAAGGCATTTTTTTATATGCGCCGAAACTGCGCATTGACGATGACGAACTACTAGAGATGTGTCATGGGATTCCACTGGTACGGCGTGATTTTTCTCCTGGCTCCCCAAAAATTACATGGGTGGGTTTTGATCAGATTCGCGCGGCACAGTTAGCTGTGCAGCATCTCATCGAGCTAGGTCATCGCCAGATTGCTGAAGTCACAGGGACGCTCAAAGCGATTAATGCGTCTTTACGCCACCAAACCTGGAAAAAGACGTTGATCGAAAATGGGCTTGAACCAGGTCCGAGTGTCGCTGGCGATTACACCACAACCAAAAACGCGATGCAGACAGGCTATGAGGGAATGGTGCAGCTTTTGAATGAAACAAGCCCGTTTACGGCAGTGGTTGTAGCAAACGATCTGATGGCGATAGGGGCACTGCATGCGCTGCGTGAGCGTGGTTTGTGCGTCCCTGAAGATGTGTCGCTGGTAAGTTTTGATAATGCGGCTCATGCACAATATCTGGCACCACCGCTGACCACTGTTCGATTTGACTTTGATTTGCAAAACAGGTTGGTGTTTCAATTTTTGTTTGAACTTATCAATAATCCTGGCATGGAGCCACACCAGCATGTGCTGCTGCCTGATTTGATTGTGCGTCAAAGCACATTTCCGCTTAAGTGAGTGTGGCTGGTCCCGTGTTCCAGACTCACTGTGAGGATTAGTATGGGAAGCAAAAAAAGGTACGTTATCGTTGGTACGGGATCGCGGGCGGGGATGTTCGTGAATGCTATTACCCGGACCTATCGTGATTCGTGTGAGTTGGTTGGGTTGTGCGATCTCAGCCAGGTACGGATGAACTGGTATAACCAACAGTTGCGGGATGTGTACCAGGCGAATGTCTGCCCGACCTATCACGCCAA
The DNA here is from genome assembly GCA_964472565.1 of uncultured Anaerolineaceae bacterium. Classification (GTDB taxonomy): domain Bacteria; phylum Chloroflexota; class Anaerolineae; order Aggregatilineales; family Aggregatilineaceae; genus DATAMF01. The sequence continues at coordinate 7,416 of CAYYNB010000037.1, read as the reverse complement.
CCAATTTGAACAGATGATCGCCGAAACCAAACCGGACACGGTTATCGTCACAACGATTGACGCCACACATCATCTGTATATCAACCGGGCGATGGAACTGGGGTGTGATGCCATCAGTGAAAAGCCGATGACGGTTGATATCGAAAAAATGCGCTCAATTTTTGACACCATTCAGCGAACCGGAAAATCGCTGCGCATCACCTTTAATTACCGCTATGCGCCCGCTTATACCAAACTGCGCGAGGTGGTGATGCAAGGCACGATAGGCCGTCCGCTGAATGTAAACTTTTCGTGGATGCTCGATACACGGCATGGTGCGGACTATTTTCGCCGCTGGCACCGCGAGAAACACAACTCAGGCGGGCTGTTGGTGCATAAAGCCACACACCATTTTGACCTCGTCAACTGGTGGATTGACTCCTATGCGGCGGAAGTTTTTGCCTTTGGCAACCTGTCGTTTTATGGGCAGGAAAACGCACGGGCGCGGGGTGAGCAGTATCATTACTCACGCTACACCGGACAACCGGAAGCTCAGAACGATCCGTTCGCGCTCTTTTTGGATCAGGATGATAAACTACGGCAGTTATACCTGGAGGCGGAAGCAGAGTCAGGATATATCCGTGATCGCAGCGTGTTTGGCGAACCGATCACGATTGAAGATACACTGGCCGTTACTGCACGTTATCGTAACGACGTGATCCTATCCTATAATCTGATCGCTTACTGTCCGTGGGAAGGAATGCGGGTCGCGATCACAGGTACCAAAGGACGCGTCGAACTGGAAGTGTTAGAAAGTACGGGATGGCTAAAAGGGCAAGCAGGAGATCACGACCTCGCCAGCAGCAAGGGAGCATTCAAGGAGACTAAGATCACAGTTTTTCCCATGTTTGGAACAGGCTATGCGATTGAAATGCCTCCGGCTGAAGGTGGGCACGGGGGAGCGGACCCGGTGATGCTGGAGCAGATTTTTGCGACTACGCCACCGGTTGATCCGTTCAATCGGGGCGCATCGCATATTGACGGGGCAGCGTCCATTATGGTGGGGATCGCAGCCAACCGCTCAATGGAAACTCAGCAAGTTGTGCGGTTGAATGATCTGTTTGAGCTTCCTCAGAAAGACCCCAGTTTACCTGAAATTGTCTAGCGCTAGCCGGGCTGAAGAGGGTCTGTTGTTCTTCGGCCCTTTTTTATAGAACGAAGGTGAATGATGCAACTCTTAACGTTCGAAGGCCGGTTAGGGGTTAAACTTCCGGGGGGAATTCTGGATGTAAAGGCAACTGCTAAACAGACCGGAAAACTATATATTCCTACCAGTATGCAGGAACTGTTGGCCGGGGGACAAGTCGCAAAGGATCATCTAACAGCATTTGCGATGAGCAATGTATCTGGTTCCTTGTTAGACGAAAGCCAGATCAAGTATGACCCGTGCGTGGTACGTCCCGAAAAAATTTTGTGCCTGGGACGTAACTACCGGCGGCATGGACCTAAGCTGGAACCCGGACAGCGACCTGCGCCAACCCTGTTTGCCAAATATAACAATACATTGGCGGCGTGTGGCGATGTTATTCCGCTGCCGCCAGTATCAGAACAATACGATTATGAAGCCGAACTGGCAGTGATCATTGGGCAGCGAGCTAAAAATGTCTCCGAAGCTGATGCATTGAACTATGTGCTTGGATACTGCAACGCCAATGACCTGAGCGCACGCGATTTGCAGAACCAGACCAGCCAATGGATGATGGGAAAAACGCTCGATAAATTTCTCCCTATGGGACCCTATCTGGTTACGGCAGATGAAGTACCTGATCCACAAGCGTTATCGGTCCGGTGTTGGGTGAACGGCGTTCTCGGTCAGGATTCAAATACCAGCGAAATGATATTTTCGGTGGCGTACCTGATCAGCTACTTCAGCCGACACTTCACCTTAGAAGCAGGTGACGTGATTATCACCGGCACGCCAGAGCATTTGAATCAAGGCGAGAAAGTCTGGTTGAAAGCGGGAGATCGTGTCACTGTCGAAGTGCAGGGTCTCGGGCAACTAACGAATATCATGGGGTAATACCCCAACCACCACTGAAAAAAACTCCTTTAACACCCACGCTTGACAGCTTAAAATCTTGCTTTTATAATTAGACTGATCGGTCTAATTTTTTAGTCTAACTATCCGGTCTAATTTTTAGCGAGCGAGGAATAACTTGCCACGTCCACGATTTAACAAACTATCAACCGAAAAAAAAGAACGGATTCTGGAAGCTGCAGCGAAAGAATTTGCGGCGCACGGGTACGAGGGGTCTTCACTCAACCGGATTCTGGAACAGGCCGGGATCAGCAAGGGCGCCGCGTACTATTATTTTGATGATAAGCCCGATCTATTCAAAACTATCATGCTCTACTACTCAGAGAGTCTGCTGAGTCAAATCACACTGGATATTGCTATCCTGGAAAAAGATACTTTCTGGACTTCTTTAGCGGCACTTTTTCACCAGATGTACGGCAGTTTTCTGGAGCGCCCCTGGATATTTTCGGCCAAAAAGGTGGGGGGGGATTTTTTGGAAACCGCCTATCAGGATGAGGAATTGCGCAAACTCATGGACCAAATTCATCCGTGGGTGTTGAACCTCATCAGGCGGGGCCAAACGTTGGGGCTGATCCGCGACGACTTGCCGGATGATCTGCTGATAGGCTTGATTATGGGTGTTGATGATGCGCATGATCGCTGGCTGATGAGTCATTATCAGGAGTTTAGCCTTTCAGACTTGGACGCATTGGCACAACAAATGGTGGAACTTCTGAAGCGGGTGCTTTCTCCTAACTAATTTTCTTCAACTCTTTTGTCCTATTCTTAGCTTTCTTTTAATTGATTTTTAGGTAAACCTAAATTAAAATTTAGGCTAGCAATGTCTATTCGCGCAGGATAGGAGTATTCGATGATGATTCGGCTAGAAAACATCTCCAAACGTTATGAAATGGGCGAAGTCACGGTCAGCGCGCTTGACTGTGTTTCGCTAGACATCAACAAAGGCGAATTTGTGGTGGTGCTTGGTCCATCGGGCAGCGGTAAAACCACGCTGCTCAATATCATCGGCGCACTGGATGCGCCGACGGATGGACATATTCAGATCAACGGCAACGGTGCGATGAAAAATAAGGCAGATCGCTTCAAATTTCGTCGTGAAACGATCAGCTTTATTTTCCAAACTTTCAACCTGTTTCCCAGCCTAACCGCACTCGAAAATGTGCAATTTGTGCTGGATATGGCCCGCACCCCCCGCAGCGCAGAGCAGGCTCAGCAAGCATTAGAGCGAGTAGGGTTAGGCGCACGTGTGAATCATTTTCCACACGAGTTGTCGGGAGGAGAACAGCAGCGGGTTGCGATTGCACGAGCTTTGGCGACGGGGAATCCGATTCTGCTGGCAGATGAACCAACGGGTGAACTCGATTTTCATACGGGTGTGCAGATTCTCGATTTGCTCCGGCAGCAGGCGGAAGCAGGCAAAACCGTGCTGGTAGTGACGCATAACCGTGAGATTTCACGCATTGCGGATCGGGTGATCGAACTGAGCAGCGGGAAAATTGTGAGTGATGGTGCGCCGCGCGGCGGTAAAGCAGCTATCGCTGATTTGCAGTGGTAAAGAGGAGGCTTCGATGAATAAGTGGATGCTTTGGCTGCGTTGGTCCTGGCGCGATCTGCGAGTGCGGTGGTTACAAGTGTGCGCGATTGCGATCATCATCGCCCTGGGAACCGGGGTGTTTGCCGGTTTGAGCGGCCAGGAGCGGTGGCGAACCCGGTCATTGGATCTCAGTTACAGCCGCCTGAATATGTATGACTTGCAGATCACGCTGAACGAAGGCAGTTATGTCGAACAGGATCGCCTGGCGGAGCTGGCAGATCTTGATGGGGTTGCGAGGGTTGAACACCGCTTGTTGGTGCCTATCCAGCTTGATGCGTCATCCGAAGAAGATCAAATCCTGGTGTCGGGACGCTTGATCGGCGTGGATGTGAGCGATGGGGGGCCACGGGTGAATCGGATTTATGTTCCAGAGGGCGAAGGCCGCCCGCTGCAAGCCGAGGATGCCGGGCAAAATACAGCCGTCTCACAACTCAAATTTGCTCAAACCAACCACCTGGAAACCGGGGATACCCTTCGGATCAGCGGGGGGCATGAATTGACGCTGGTTGGACTTGGATACTCACCGGAATACTTCCAGATCGTAGGGGAAGGAAACAATATTTTTGGTGAGGGCAACTTCGGCGTCTTTTTTGTTGCGCTGGAGACGGCGCAGACGCTGGCACATCAGGAGGGATTGGTTAACAATCTCGTCTTCCAGCTTGATCAGGCTGCCGACCTCAAGACTGTGCAGGCAGAAATTCAGGCCCGGTGGACAAAACTGTGGCCCAATATCGGGATCAACTTTACCACACAGGCGGATGATGCGGTTCGGACAAATATGTATGCCGACGCGAAAAACGATCAGGTCATGTGGAATATGATCGCCGTGCTGTTTTTAGTGGGTGCGGCATTAGCGGCCTTTAATCTCGCGGGGCGGATAGTTGAGTCACAGCGGCGGCAGATTGGGATCGGTATGGCGTTGGGCGTGCCTCGGTTTCGAATTGCGTTTCGTCCGATGCTGACCGGCCTGCAAATGGCGTTGTTAGGCACGATCCTGGGATTGGTCTGTGGGTTGATCTTCTACCGGACGTTTACCGCACTATTCAATGAGATCATGCCGCTGCCGTATGAAGACCTATCGTTTTACTGGTGGGGCTATATCCAGGCCGGGCTGCTGGGCATTTTGCTGCCCTTTGTGGCGACGCTGATTCCGGTCTGGCGGGCGCTGCGGGTCCAGCCGGTAGATGCGATCCGGTCCGGGTATCTGGTATCCAAGAGCGGCGGTTTGAGCCAGGTGAGTGAACTTGTGCCACTGCCGGGGCGAAGTTTTATGCAGATGCCCATCAAAAACCTGCTGCGTTCACCCTGGCGGACACTGCTCACGGTGTTGGGAATCGCGATGGCGGTTATCCTGATGACGATGTTCGTGGGTTTTCTGGATACCTTTATGGCGACGATTGAACAGAGTGAGGATGCTTATCTCCACCAAGCGCCTGATCGTCTGCTCGTTGACCTTGATACATTTTATCCGGTTCGCGGGGAAACGGATGATCCTGTGGCGGCGCTCACTGCGTTATCTGAAGGAGAACAGCCACTCCTTGCGGCGGCACCGGAAACTGCGCTCGTCGTGGGCGCAAAGCTCCTGCATGAAGGGGCGAAACTTGATGTCGTACTTGAACTACATGCTATGGAAAGCGCCGTCTGGGTGCCGAAGCTGACAGCGGGGAAACTGGTTGGCTCTGGCGCGGAGATACCGGGGATCATTATTGCTCAAAAAGCAGCCGAGGACCTTGGTGTTCAGGTGGGTGATACGATCACGCTTCAGCACCCGTATCGTGAAGGAGAACTTGAATATCAACTAGTGGAAACGGACGTTCAGATCGCCGGGATTCATAACAATCCGCTGCGGGGGCTGGCGTATATGGACAGCCGCTATGCCGAACTTATGAATCTGGCAGGGCTGAGCAACCGGCTGGTGGTGCAACCGGCACCGGGAGAACGAACGGATGCGGTGAAACAGGTTTTGTTCACCCAGCCAGGGATTACGTCGGTACAGGCGATCCAGGACGTGTCGGACGCCATGGACGAGATCATGAAGCTCTTCACGACCATTTTGCAGGTTGTACAAGTGGTGGTGATTATCCTGGCGTTTTTGATCGCGTTTAACTCGACCAGTATCAGCGTCGATGAACGCCTGCGTGAGATCGCCACGATGTTCGCCTTTGGGCTGCGCATACGGACGGTGACACGGATGCAGATCAGCGAAAACCTGATTATCGGGATACTGGGAACGCTGATCGGGATTGCCGGGGGATGGATCATTCTCAACCAGATGATGGTCGCGCGGATCGAGGAGCAGTTGGCCGAATTCAAATTCACGGTGAGCATCTCATCGACAACGCTAGTGCTGTCGGCGCTGCTCGGCGTTTTGGTTGTGGCGCTGACTCCGATCCTGAGCATCCGGCGGATGCTGCGTATGGATATTCCTTCTACATTACGCGTGATGGAATAGCTATTTGGCTCCAGATTATCTTCAGGATGATCTGGAGCAGTTCCGTCACTTCAGACCCCAAAACACGTATACTATTAAGATGGGAAAATCTTGCAACTAAGGGTCTAATTCCATGCTGATTCGAGAGCCACTCGTACATGCTACCTATTTTTATTTGCGCGAAACACCGGGCAGCAACCCGACACGCCGCCAGGAATGGCACGATCTATTTGTAACCGATACGCAACGGATCGTGCAAAGTGTAGCGGGCTGGTTAGCACTGCCTGCACCGACCTTACCGGCGATTCCCTTGTGGGAAGCACAACCACCGTTGATGCCACAACCGCTGATGCAAACCGGGGAACTGCAAGGGCGAACCAATGCTTCGGCCTGGTTTACGGCGTATGCGCTGCGTAATATGCTGCTGCTGCGGGTGGTTGTATCGCGTCCAGGGGAACATGAACAGGCGGTCTGGAGTATGCTGGATGAGGCGTCGGGTATCCAGTCGAACGCGGAGTCCTGGCTGCACACGACGCGCTACTGGTGTGGCATGGCTCCGCGCACACCTGACGAACTCAACCATGAACATTCACAGCCGATCAAAGCGCCGTTCGGCGTGTTATGTCTGGGGTGGAATGCTTCGCCGCATTTATTGGTTTATCCTGATGCCAAGACCGAGGCGCGTGCCGTGCTCTTTTTGAAATCGCTGGCGGCACAACTGGACTGGTATCCGGTGCAGGCGCGGCATTTGTTGGGACAGTATGAAACACGCTCGTTTATCGCTACACGGAACCAGCAGACGGCATTGGAGCATGTCGCACAATCGGTTCAAGAATGGGGCGCGCCAACCCGACGAAACCGCATGCGATCTTTGTCGCCATTACAAAGTGAACTGGATACGCTGGAACGCACTTATGGCGATATTTTGACGGATCGCACTTCAACCGAAGCGGCGTCCCATGAAGTGCGCGCCCTGATGGCAGAATACCGGCTGGCGCTGCTGCAAAATGGGCTGTGGGACTCGGCTCCGACGGCGTGGGAAGCGCAGATCGCAGGGCTAGCGGTGATTCAGCAGCGGATCGAAGCGGATGTGCAGCACATTGATGTGATGCTGCGGCGCACGGAACTGCTGCTACAAGGGCTGCAAACACGGGTCACACTGCTGCAAAGCGAACGCGAACGCCTGCTGATCTACCTGGTCATGCTGATCGGATTAGCAGTGCTCACCGTGCTGATTGCCGACACGGATCTGGCGTTGATCGTCGTGCGACTGCTGGGACTGCTGCTGGTTGGGGGCATTGTCTGGGCGGCGTG